>NZ_JVBO01000017.1:0-55484 GCF_001073445.1 Granulicatella sp. 572.rep1_STHE
TGTTCTTTTCTCAAGGCTCTCAGTTTTTTTATAACAGCAATTTCAGCCTCTAAATATGCATTTCGTTCACGCAAACGAATTAATTCTTCTCGTTCTGATTCTGAAAGGGTATCTGATACAAGTTTTTTATTCATAACAGGCTCCTTAGATAATGCTTGTCCACTTTTCTCATTCTTTAGACCATTATATCCATAAGTTAGATACTTGTGAACCCAAGAACTTAATAATCCGTGATTAATTCCTGCTGGAAAAGAAACCTCTGTAAGAGTTTTCCCATTTAAAACCTGTAGAACAAATGTCAATTTTTCTTCTTGTGACCATTTTCTCTGCTTTTTAACGCGCTCTAACCCCTTAGGGCCGTGAATTTTTTCAATTTTATCCCATTCTACTATTTTTTTCCGAAAACTACTCTTCATAACTTTTTCAGGCGTTTCGGCCCATATTCCTTGTCGATATAATTCGACACATTTCATTTTGAACTCTGATGAGTAACGCATAATAAATACCCCCTTTACTGGTTTGTCCAGTAAAGGGGGTACATATCAAGTCGACTCTTTTTTTGATACAAAGGAGTAATTAAGATGAATGAAACAATCCAAACACAACTGAACCACCGTACGATTCGTGCGTTTGAGGATAAACCTTTAACAAAAGAAGAAGTGGATTTACTAGTAGAAGTGGCGCAAAGAACAGCTTCAAGTATGTACTTACAAGCTTATTCGATTATTAGTGTGACAGATCCAGAGTTGAAGAAGGAATTAGCTGCCGTGAGTGGACAATCTTATGTGGCGACTAGCGGACATTTATTCGTATTTGTGGTGGATCAAAGACGTAATACTGAAATTGCGAAAGCCTTAGGACAAGAAGTGGGGGTTCAAGGTAGCGCAGACCGTTTCGTATCGGGGATAACAGATGCAGTGATTGCAGCTCAGAATGTTGTTGTGGCGGCAGAATCTTTAGGAATGGGGACTGTGTATCTAGGAAGTTTCTTTAACGACACAGCAAAAATCGTCGAGTTACTAAATTTACCAAAATATACTTACCCAGCAATCGGTTTAGCTGTGGGTTGGCCAAATCAAGAGCCACAATTAAAACCACGCCTTCCAAAAGAAGTGATTCATATGGAAAATGGCTATCGTGAGCTTGAGAATCCATTAGAAGAGTTGAAAGAGTATGATGCGACAGTGACAGAATACTACGATCTTCGTGATGCTAATCGTCGAGTAGATGCCTTTACAAAACAAGTGTCTACAAAATACCATACGCTTGGTGCGAAACGAGCTGAAATGCTCGATGTTCTTAAAGCACAAGGCTTCCTAACAGAAGAATAAAAAAGAAGACAAGAAATAGTCGATTCGACTTTTTCTTGTCTTTATTTGTTTTATTGAATGTTTAATGAATCTAGGACAGATTGTTTCATGCCTTCGATTGAAAGAACTTTTGTATGACGGATTGGGGCATCCAATACGCTTGTTACAGCTGTTGGAATGGCAATGCCGCTTTCTTGTTGAATCGCGTTCATCAGTTCTGCGTCGGATTGATTCGTATCCACGTCTAGTGCTGAAAGTACGCTTTGTGGGAATTTGTATGGACTAGCAGTCGATACCACCACAGTAGGAGTGGCGTCTCCTGTTTCTTTCTTATATTTCGCATACACAGCATCCGCGACCGCAGTGTGTGGATCTAATAAGTAATGCTCACTCTTAAATACATCATGAATCGTTTGAGCCGTTTCTTCTTGGCTTGCACGATTTCCGTAAAATTGTTTGAAGAGAGCCGTATCTGTATTTGAAACAGAGTAGCTTCCGTTTTCTTTTAGGGAAGTCATTAGTGCATTTGTTTTGTCTGAGCTTCGTCCTGTTAATTCGAAGACGAAACGCTCAAGGTTACTTGAAACAAGAATATCCATACTTGGAGAACTTGTTAATTTAAATTCGCGAAGTCGGTTGTACGTTCCTGTTTGGAAGAAATCAACAAGCACATCGTTTTCATTTGAAGCACAGATGAGTTTATTGATTGGCACACCGATTCCTTTTGCATAGTAGGCTGCTAGGATGTTACCGAAGTTACCAGTTGGCACCACAACGTTCATTGGGGCGCCAATTGCTAGAGTGCCGTCTTTGACTAATTGTGCATACGCGAATACGTAGTACACGATTTGTGGGCAAAGACGTCCGATATTAATCGAGTTAGCAGAAGAGAATTGGAATCCTTTTTCTGCAAGTGTTGCGTTTAACTCTTTATCCGCAAATAACTCTTTGACTTTTGTTTGTGCGTCATCGAAGTTTCCTTCTACACCGTAGACAAATGTGTTGTCGCCTGCTTGTGTGACCATTTGGCGTTCTTGGATGGTACTTACGCCGCCTTTTGGATAGAAGACGATGATGTTTGTGTGAGGTACATCCGCAAATCCTGCAAGAGCAGCTTTCCCAGTGTCTCCAGATGTCGCTGTTAGAATCACGATTTCTTTGTCAGATTGATTTTTCTTAGCGGCAGTTGTAAGTAAGTATGGCAAGATGGATAGTGCCATATCCTTGAAGGCGATAGTTCTTCCGTGGAAGAGTTCCATAAAGTGACGGTCGCCAACTTTTTTCACAGGTGCGATTTCTTTAGTATCAAACGTTGTATCATATGCTGAATGTACGCAGGCTGTGATTTCTTCTTTTGTAAAATCTGTTAAAAATGCAGATAAAATTTCAATGGCAATTTCTTGATAGCTTTGATTTTTTAACACTTCCCAGTCCAAAGTCACTTCTGGGAGGGTAGTTGGTACGTATAATCCGCCGTCTTCAGCGATTCCTTTTAGAATGGCTTGAGAAGCGGTCACGCGATTGTTTGTGTCTCGTGTACTAATGTATTGGATTGTGGACACTTGAGTCCCTCGCTTTCTAAAATTTCGTTTGGCTCATTGTACCATAAATCGCGGTGCAAACACAAAACACTGAGCTACTATCTATGAAAAACATTCGATTGGAGATTCTATTTTTGTTTTTTTAAAAAGAAAGAATTCCCTTAAAATAAAATGAAAATTCGGTTAAAAAATAAAGGATTTCATTTGAAAACCTAGTCAAAGCTTGATAAACTTATTTTAGTAATTCTTAGCAGAATGCTTGTCTTTGGCGTGTGCCCAGAGGCAGTTTTTTATTATCAAAAATCATAAAAAGGAGTGAAAAAATGCTAAAACAGATTATTCCGTTTTTTAGTAAGTATAAAAAATATCCTTTCTTAGCGTTTTTTGCCATTTTAATCGAGGTGCTCTGTGAAGTAGCGCAACCGATTATTATGAAGCAAATTATCGACGAAGGGATTCCAAATAAAGACTTAGGCTTTATTATGCAACAAGGGTTCGTTATGATTCTTGTAGCGATTGTATCTCTTTCAGCTGGAGTTCTTGGTGCGAAATTTGCATCGATTGCGGGGACTGGAGTTGCCGCAGAGTTACGTTCTGCTGAAATGAAGAAAATTCAGGCTTTCTCATTTAAAAACATCGATCACTTCTCAAATGCTTCTTTGATTACGCGTATGACAAGTGACGTGAACAACATTCAAAATACTGCCATTATGACTATGCGTATTTTAGCGCGTGCGCCAATGATGTTTATCTTCGCTATCTTCTTTGCAGTAAGCATTAATGCGCAATTATCACTTGTCTTCATGGTCGCTGTACCAATCTTAGTGTTATCGCTAGCCCTTATCATTTCTACAGCCTTTCCTCGCTTTAGAAAATTACAACAAGCAACAGACGGCATTAACCGTACACTACAAGAAAACTTTATCGGAATTCGCGTTGTAAAATCATTCGTACGTGAAACTTTTGAGAAGAAAAAATTCGGTAAAGAAAACTCTACATTTAGAGAACGTGCCTTACATGCGATGTATGTCGTAATGTGGAATAACCCAATCATGCAGTTAACGATTTATGCGGTAACAATTGCTGTGATGTGGTTTGGGGGTGGTCTTGTTATCAGTGGAACGATGACAACAGGAGACCTTATCAGTTTCATTTCTTATATCACACAAATCTTGATGTCCCTCATGATGATTTCATTCGTGTTCGTGATGTTGACAATGACAAAAGCTTCTATGGATCGTATCTTCGAAGTATTGGATACAAACATCGATGTGGAAGAACCAGAATACCCAATTACGGTTGATAAAGTTTATGGTGAAGTGGAGTTCGACCATGTTCATTTCTCATATGGAAAACAACAAGATGAAGAAGTGTTAAGCAATATCAACTTCAAGATTAAACCAGGTGAAGTATTTGGAATTATCGGGCCAACCGGTTCTGGAAAATCTTCTCTTGTACAGTTGATTCCTCGACTCTATGACACTACAGCAGGGACTGTTCGCGTGGGCGGACATGATGTTCGCGAGTATCGTTTTGCAGACCTTCGTCAAAATGTATCGATGGTATTACAAAAGAACACTTTATTCTCTGGAACAATTCGTGAGAACCTCTTGTGGGGAAATCCAGATGCTACAGAAGAAGAGATGATTCAAGCGGCTAAACATGCACAAGCTCATGATTTTATTATGGAAATGCCGGACGGATATGATACTCGTGTAGAACAAGGTGGTTCAAACTTCTCAGGAGGACAAAAACAACGTCTAACAATTGCTCGAGCAATGCTACGTAAGCCTGCAGTGTTAATTCTAGACGATTCAACCTCAGCAGTCGATACAGCGACTGACTCGAAGATTCGAGAAGCGTTCTTTAACCATTTACCAGATACAACGGTTATTATTATTGCCCAACGTATTTCATCAATTCAAGGAGCAGACAATATTCTTGTGTTAGATGATGGTAAAGTAAACGGACTAGGAACTCATGAAGAGTTAATGGAAACAAACGACTTGTATCGTGATATTTATGAAACCCAAATGAAAGGAGCCAAAGGAGATGAGTAAAATTAAAGGGCCAAAACGTCCAGAAAACATGAAGCAAACTTTGGCAGACTTATGGGGGTATTTATGGAAGAGTAAGATGACTCTTGCAGTTGTTGTGGTCTGCTTAATCATTTCAAGTGCTTCTGGAATTATCGGAACGTATGCGATTCGTCCATTAATCAATGATTTTATTGAAACAGGGGATTTAGCAGGATTGGCGAAAATGCTTGGTTTTATCGCGATTGTTTATGTGCTTGGAGCAACAGCCAGCTACTTCTCTGCGCGTTTAATGGTCACAGTTGGACAAAATACCATCGAGAAAATGCGTTCAGATTTATTCAATCATATTCAAGGCTTGCCAATTCGTTTCTTTGATACGAATAAGCATGGGGACTTAATGTCTCGTTTTACAAACGACTTTGAAAATATTCAAAACGCTTTTAACAACAGTATGTTAATGATTATCAGTTCAACGCTTCAATTAGTATTGACGTTTGTGATGATGGTCATCCTTTCACCAATCTTAACAGTGCTTCTGATTGCGATGGTATTCTTGATGTTCCAAATCGTGAAACAACTAGGGGCGAAGTCAGGAAAACAATTCGCTGCGCAACAAGCGATTCTTGGACAAGTGAATGGATTCGTGGAAGAGCATATTGAAGGGCAAAAAGTCGTTAAAGTATTTAACCACGAGCATAAAGTGCTTGATGAATTCAATAAACTCAACATTGAACTTCAAGAAGCTGCCAATAACGCACAATTCTATTCAAGTATCATGTTCCCAATCTTAGGGAACATCAGTTATGTGAACTATGCGATTACTGCAGCAGTTGGGGGATACTTAGTGATTATTAACGCGATGGATATTGGAGGACTTGCCTCATTCCTACAATTCTCAAGAACTTTCGCACAACCACTTGGTCAAATGTCTCAACAAATGAACGTACTTCTTAGTGCGATGGCGGGGGCAGAACGTATCTTTGCCATCCTTCGTGAAAAACCTGAAGTCGACGAAGGAACTGTTACTTTGGACCAACGCGATCCAAATCAATGGTACTGGGTGGATGGCGACAAACGTATTCCGGTTGTCGGAAATATTCAACTACACAATGTTGACTTTGGATATGTGCCAGGTGTGCGTATCTTAAAAGATATCAATGTTTGGGCTGAACCAGGATTGAAGGTAGCCTTTGTAGGGGCGACTGGTGCTGGTAAAACGACTATTACGAACTTAATCAACCGTTTCTATGAGATTGATTCTGGGGTCATTACTTTTGATGAGATTCCAGTAACAAAGATTAAGAAAGATGACTTACGTAAGACAATTTCGATTGTGTTGCAAGATACGCATTTATTTACGGGTACTATTGCGGATAATATTCGCTATGGTAATTTAGATGCAACTGATGATGAAGTCATTAAAGCAGCGAAATTAGCCAATGCCCACAGCTTTATCAAACGTCTGCCTCAAGGATATCAAACAGAAATTACAGGGGACGGAGAAGGCTTGTCTCAAGGTCAACGACAATTGCTTGCAATTGCACGTGCTGCCGTTGCTAACCCTAAAGTATTGATTCTAGATGAAGCAACAAGCTCAATCGATAGCCATACTGAAGCGCTAATTTCACGTGGTATGGACCAATTGATGGAAGGCCGTACTTCATTTGTAATTGCGCACCGTTTATCTACGATTCGTAATGCCGATGTGATTATGGTAATGGAACATGGTGAAATTATCGAACGCGGAGACCATGAAAGCTTAATGGAAAAACATGGTGTTTACTACAAACTCTATACAGGTCAAATTGAATTGGATTAATTTGATTCAGAAAATATTTTGTAAAAAGCCTTTAATCTTAGGATTAAAGGCTTTTTATAAGCGTTAATATCCGAAAAACAATTCGAACAAAATTCATACAAAAATAATAAATATTGAACTTTATGAAGAAAAGATGTATAATTATTGTGATGAATTTTAAGGAGCTGATTTGCGTTGAAAAAAATGAAATTTTTATTCATTGTTGCACTGTTGTTAGGCTGGTTTGGATATTTCACGAACAATGTTTTTGCAGAAGAAATTCAAAAAGTAAACTTCTCGAATCTTACAGAGATTCAAAAAGCAAATATCCAAAAAGGCGAGTTTACGGAGTTAGGAAACCAGGATCGTATTTTGCTTGTTTATGCATATGATAAAGGGGCATGTCAATTACCTGCAACATTACCAAATACAGGAACGAATTCTAATGTCATTTTTATGACTTTAGGGGTGCTCGTGTTGACTAGTGCAGGATATTTTGTGTTTTCTAATAAAAAACATAAAAATATAGTATTAACAATCGGATTAGTATTATCTGGAGCTTTGGCTACAAGCGCAACTATTTCTGCATCAGAATTCACGCAGGAAGAAAGTTGTTATAAATATATTGGTTATATTAGAGAGAACGTATTAGTCGAAGCAACAACAGAAACTGCATCCTCAGAATCAGATGAAGAAGTTACTGTTGAAACAACAACTGCAGAAACAACAACTGCAGAAACAACAACTGCAGAAACAACAACTGCAGAAACAACTACTACAGTACAAACTACTGAGGCTCCAACAACAGAAGCACCAACGACTGCTTCTCCTGTAGCTGAAGATCCTTCAACTGAGACAACAACAAGTATTACACCTAGACCATTCCCGCCAGGTAGAGGTTCTAGACCACCACAATAATTCATTTAAGACATCGCCGCAATGAGGCGGTGTTTTTTTGTTAGAGGCTTTCAGTAGTTTGAAACGAAAAAATTTTAGTGGAAAAGTTGGGTTGGAAGATTTAGTTGTACATCTAGTTAAAACTTGTTTAAATAACTATTCTTTATTTTATTTTATATGCTATAATTGCCTTTGTTAGAAAGGATGAGTTTATTTCATGATTACATTAAAATCAAAACGCGAAATTGATGCAATGGAAGAATCTGGAGCGCTTTTAGCTTCAATTCATGTTCAACTTCGTGATTTTATTAAACCTGGTGTCACTACTTGGGATATCGATCAATTTGTCCAAAGAAAAATTGAAGAAGCAGGCGGATCTGCTCCTCAAATTGGCTATGAAGGGTATAAATACGCAACGTGTCAAAGTATCAATGATGAGATTTGTCACGGTTTTCCACGTCGCAAGCCATTAAAATCAGGCGACTTAGTAAAAGTAGACTTCTGTGTAGAGTTAAAAGGAGCCCTATCAGATTCATGCTGGAGCTATATTGTTGGCGAAAGTACTCCAGAAATTGACCACTTATATGAAGTGACAAAGAAAGCTCTATACTTAGGAATTCAACAAGCAAAAGTTGGAAATCGTATTGGAGATATTGGACACGCAATCCAAACTTATGTAGAAAGTGAAGGATTATCTGTTGTTCGTGATTTTATCGGACATGGAATTGGGCCAACGATTCACGAAAGCCCAGCAGTACCTCACTACGGTGAACCAGGAAAAGGTCTTCGCTTAAAAGAAGGAATGGTTATTACCATTGAACCAATGGTGAATACTGGAACTTGGAAAGCGGAAATGGAAAGTAATGGGTGGACTGCTCATACATTAGATGGTGGGTTAAGCTGCCAATTTGAACATACATTAGCCATTACAAAAGATGGTCCACGTATTTTGACGTTACAAAAAGATCACGCAGAAGACGTGTTGAACTAAGGGGAGGAAGTAAACATGGCAATTTTAGTAACAGGTGGAGCAGGATATATCGGTTCTCATACAGTAATCGAATTAGACAAAGCTGGATTTGACGTTGTTATTGTCGACAACTTTTCAAATAGCTCACCAGAAGTATTGAACCGTTTAAAAACAATCACAGGAAAAGATTTCCCGCTATATGAAGGAGACATTCTTGATCGTGATTTCCTAGTAACAGTTTTTGAAAAAGAAAACATCGATTCAGTGATTCATTTTGCAGGGTTCAAGGCTGTGGGAGAGTCTGTTGAAAAACCTTTAGAATACTATCACAACAACATCACAGGAACATTAGTGTTATTAGACGTAATGCGTCAATTTAACGTGAAGGATATCGTGTTCAGCTCAAGTGCAACTGTATATGGTATGAACAACGTGGTTCCTTTTAAAGAAGAAATGCCAACAAGCGCAACAAACCCTTATGGTTATACAAAAGTGATGCTTGAACAAATCTTAAATGATGTTGCTTTCTCAGATAGCGACTGGTCTGTCACAAACTTACGTTACTTCAACCCAATCGGAGCGCATGAAAGTGGATTGATTGGAGAAGCTCCAAACGGAATTCCAAACAACTTAATGCCATACATCACTCAAGTGGCTGTTGGTAAACGCGAATTCTTAAGTGTATTTGGTGACGACTACGATACACATGATGGGACTGGAGTTCGTGATTACATCCACGTTGTTGATTTAGCTCGTGGGCACGTACTTGCAGTTAAAAATAATGCGGCTCAAAAAGGAGCAAAAGTCTTTAACTTAGGGACGGGTATTGGATACAGTGTATTAGATTTAGTAAAAGCATTTATCGCAGAAAATGGAGTGGATATTCCTTATAAAATTGCACCTCGTCGTGCAGGGGATATCGCAACTTGTTATGCGGATGCTTCTAAAGCAAAAGAAGTGCTAGGATGGGTAGCAGAAAAGAACTTGAACGATATGGTTCGCGACTCATGGAACTGGCAAAAGAAAAATCCAGAGGGCTATTAGAATCCCTTTGTATTATTAAGACTAGATTAATAGCAAGAACTCCTTTGGAGTTGTTATTATGGCAGGAATGGTAGGATACCAGCTTGAGCCTAAGGTCTCAAGCCTACCAAGCTTCAAAGGGAGAGTAGCGAATAATCGCAACTCTCCCTAATTCACATTGGTTATGATTTCCTACCATTGCCATAATAACTCCAAGGAGTTCTTTCTTTTGAATACAACCAAGGGGGATTCTAATAGTCCTCTGTGGAGGGAAAGAGAAGAGTGCTAAGAGTTTGTCAGAGTTGTTATTGTGGCAAGAATAGTAGGATAACGGTTTGAGCCTAAGGTCTCAAACCTACCAAGCTTCAAAGGGAGAGTAGCGAATAATCGCAACTCTCCCTAATTCACATTGGTTATAATTCCCTACTATTGCCACAATAACTCCGAGGAGTTTTATTTGATTTTCACTATTTTTCTAGTAACCTTCTGTCGCGGAAAGGGAAATGGTGCTTAGACTTTTTCTGGTAACCTTCTTCCATGGTGAAAAAGAGAAGTTTACTATGGTAAAATAGAGAAAAGTAATCAAGGGAGAATAGCGATGTCAGAAGGAGTAATTAATGCAATTGATCATTTATTGGAAATAATTAACCAATATCAAATAGAAGATGTGAATCCACAAATTAAAACTTTGATGAATTTAAAGGGATTTCTAGATGCAAATGGAATTCTTGATGAAAGAGAAAAGTTAGATGTGTACAAGTCGTTATTTCCGCCTCATGGAGGGTTGTCGGACATCTATTATTGGGATGATGACTTTGAGACAAGAAAAGAAGTCAATGATAGTATAGAGTCAGCGTTAAAAATTATTGCTAATTATTTATTAGACCGCTGACAGGAGAATCTATATATTTCTAATACTCCTCTGTGGTGATAAAAAAGAAACAGCTATTACGATTGAGTTCGTAATAGCTGTTTTGTTTATCTTTTTACACGTTTTAAGGCTTCTTTAAAAAGTGGATATATGATTGGAACTGCAATAATAGTAAGGGCGGCTGAACCGAAAGTCCCTGTAATCTTATTGATGGCTTGAATAAAGGCTGGAGCTAAGGCGAGACCTCCGACGATCACTCCACGTAAAAATGTATATTTAATAATATTCACAATTATTTTTGTGAGGGCTGCTAAAACACCAATTAAGATGATGTTTCTAATTTTGTCATCTTTCTTTAATGCTTTTTCGTAAACAAGATGGATGACTAAGCAGACAATTAATGATTCAAGAATGGTTTCCCAGACAACGGCAGCATAACCATTTAAGATATCAAAGACTCCAAGCCCGATGGTTGCAGCGAAGGCTCCTTGTTTTGTTCCAAATAATAAACATCCCACAACAACAAGTGCATTCCCAAAATGAACGAATTGTGTGGAAAATGGTATTTGAATTCTAAAGACACTTATACCTAAAAAAATTAGAGCTGCGAATAAGCTTGTTTGAACTAAATCTCTTAAATCTGTATTTTTCATAATGACACCTCAGTAGTAAATTTTGTGGTTAGCATTCCAAGTTTTTTCTCGATTGGAAGACCAAATGGAATTCGTTCAGGTTGTTGGCTGCTCAGTTGAAGCACTTCGTCGATGAATTTAAGTGTGAACGATAGGGCTTCTTCCACGGTCATGTCTTGAAGGATGCACGCAGTTGTTAGAGCGGCTAGTGTATCACCTGTACCGTAAAAATGATGCGGGTATTTTGCTGTATAAAAATCAAAAAATGAATCCGATTCTTTATAATATAGCTGAACGCCTGTAACTTTCTCATTATCAGGACATCCAGTAATAATGATGGACGCTGGCCCAAGTTCGGCTAGTTTCTTAGCTAACTCTCTTGTAAAGTCCATCATGATTTTTCCTTTTGGATAGGGCGTATCTGTCAAAAGACAGGCTTCTGTAATATTTGGATAAATCACATCAGCTTTTTGAATGAGTTTTCTCATGGCTTCAACATGTTCTTTTGTAAATCCGCTATACAGTTTTCCGTTATCCCCCATGATTGGATCGATAAAAATTTTCGTAGACTCTGGCAGTTTTTCAATGGTATCGACCATTAATTCAATTTGTTCTGTGTTTCGGAAGTATCCTGTCAAAACAGCATCCGGTTTTATTTCCAGATTCTCCCATTGGTAAAGGGACTGCCTCATAAATTCTGTTTGCTCCTCAACCGCGATATTTTTGAATCCGCCGGTATGAGATGAAAGAAGTACTGTAGGCAGTAGAATCGTTTCAATCTGACAACAAGCGAAAATCGGGATAGCGGGTGCGAGTGCAACTTTGCCAATTCCTGGCAAGTCGTTTGCGATTAATATTTTTTTCATATCTATTCCTCGATTTTCAATGTATCTGTATTGTAAAACGGGACAGGTGAGGATACAATAGGGATGAAAACAAACTGTACCGGTACAGTGGAGGTGTGTCATGTATCAATACCAGCAATTAGCTCAGTTATTAAAAGAGGAAATATTAATTGGGAATCTTCAAAAAGGAGATAAACTTCCCTCAATTCGAGAATTAGTTTCTCAATACGGGGTTAATAAGGATACGGTACAACGAGCCTTGCGTAGTCTAAAAGATGAAAGTTTTATTTATGCAGTCGAAAAAAGTGGCTTTTATGTATTAAAGAATTCAGAAGCAAAGCAATTGGAAGAATCTGAGGAAGACTATTGGCAACTCCCAATTGAGGACTTGCGTATCTGCTTTAATCAATCGCTTGCTAGTGCGCATGATCTAAAACTAACTAAAAAAGAGCAAGCTTCTGGGATGGATGAATTGATTCAGGCGTTAATGCCTATTTTAGAAGAGTATGGGGTGTATGCTGCAAAGGAACAATTGGTCATCACGACTGGAACTCAACAAGCGCTATATATTTTATTGCAATTGATTCAAGGGAAAAAGGTGTTGCTCGAACAACCGACTTATGCACGAATGAATGAATTGGTGAAGCATTTGAACATTCCGTACGAAACGATTGAACGGCAGATGGATGGTGAAATTGATTTAGACCGATTAGAAAAATTATTCGCGAGTGGAGAGTTTTCACTATTCTATACGATTTCTAGGTTTCATAATCCGCTAGGTGGAAGTTACAGCGAAGGCACCAAGAAAAAAATTGTAGAACTGGCGAGACGTTACTCTGTATATATTATTGAGGATGATTATATGGCAGACTTTGTAGAGGGGAATGCAACACCACTTCATTATTACGATATGGATGGACGAGTTATTTATGTAAAATCCTTTTCATCTATTTTGTTTTCAGCCTTGAAAATAGGGATTGTTGTCTTGCCCAAAGAATTGGTAGAAGCTTTTTCAATGAGAAAGCAATGGATGGATTACGATTCGAATGTGATGATGCAAAAAACATTTACGCTCTTCATTGAAAATGGAATGTTTGAGAAACATCGTAAAGCAATGGTAGAAGATTATAGTGCAAAAAGTAAGCGCGCTAAGAAGTGGCTTCTGACATCAGGTGTCAGTGAAGGAATCCTTCATGGGACGCAATGGGTGTTTAAGAAAACGCCGATGATGGATGAAAAGTTACAAGCGATGAATCTGAAAGCTAAAGTGCTTGATGATTACTTTATCTCGAAAAATGCACCGGCATTGGAACGGTTGGATTTGGCTAAAATCCGCGAAATTTAGGTAAAAAGAAAGGTTAACAATTTATCTAAAAAATTTGCAAATCTCACACTTATTTGGTATAGTAACTACAACAATAATCGATCTCTATAAGGGAGTAACTGGCAACCAATCGTTGCGATAATATCAACAGCAAGCGAATTCTCGCTGGTATTATCTTGAACAGTGAGACTTATGTTTATTATCAAAAGGATGATGGGCATAAGTCTCTCTTTTTATAGAAAAAGAAAAGGAGTGTATTTTGTTGGAACAACAAACAAAACCCGTATATTTACAGTCAGTGGAGGAAGTTTTTAACGAAGTTCAATCTAGCCCTGCTGGATTAAGTTCACAAGAAGTTGCTTCTAGACTTGAAAAATACGGCGCAAACACATTACAGGAAGGTAAGAAAAAATCACTTTTAGAAAAATTTGTGGATCAATTTAAAGATTTCATGATTTTAGTGCTTTTAGTCGCTGCGGTTGTTTCGATGTTTGCTCATAGTGGTGAACCAGATCCGACAGATGCCATTATCATTTTAGCAGTTGTCTTACTGAATGCTATTCTAGGGGTATTCCAAGAATCAAAAGCTGAAGAAGCTATCGAAGCGTTGAAGAAAATGGCTTCACCTGTAGCAAGTGTTTTACGTGATGGACATGTGGAACACGTTAAAGGGGAAGATATCGTAGTCGGAGACATCGTTATCCTTGAAGCTGGGGATGTCGTGCCAGCGGATATGCGTTTATTCGAAGTAAACACTGTGAAAATCGAAGAGTCTGCTTTAACAGGGGAATCTGTTCCTGTTGATAAAGACTTAGTGATTCCTACAGGCGATGAAGTAGGAATTGGAGATCGTACAAATATGGCGTTCTCAAGTACAAACGTAACTTACGGCCGTGCTGTTGGTGTGGTTACAAGTACTGGTATGAATACAGAAGTTGGTAAAATCGCTAATATGTTAGCAAACACTGAAGAAGGTAAAACACCACTTCAAGAAAATCAAGATGCTCTTGGTAAATGGCTAACGATTATGATTTTAGTGATTGCGATTATTATCTTTGTAGTAGGAATGCTTAGAGGAAATGAATGGACTCATATGTTATTAACAGCAATTGCGATTGCCGTTGCTGCAATTCCAGAAGGGTTACCAGCGATTTCTACAATTATCCTTGCATTAGGAACTCAAAAAATGGCTCAACGGAATGCTCTAGTTCGTAAATTACCAGCTGTTGAAACATTAGGTGGTGTTGAAATTATCTGTTCAGATAAAACTGGTACGTTGACACTCAACCAAATGACTGTTGAAAAAATGGTTTATGACAACGAAATCCATGATGCGTCGGAAGAAATTTCTAAAGATAACATCGCGCTTCGTGTGATGAACTTAGCTAACGATACTAAGATTTCTCAAGACAATTCATTATTAGGGGACCCAACTGAAACAGCGATGGTTCAATACGGTCTTGATAAAAACTATGATGTACGTGAAGAGTTAGTAAACATTCCACGTGTTGCGGAAGTTCCATTCGATTCAACTCGTAAATTAATGACAACAATCCATCAATTAGAAGATGGTAAATATTTGGTTGCAACAAAAGGCGCTCCGGATATGTTATTAGACCGTGTGACGAAGATTGAAAAACATGGTGAAGTTTCTGCGTTTACAGAAGATGACCGCACAACTTTAATGAAATTAAACAAAGAAATGGCTACTCAAGCTCTTCGTGTGTTAGCGATGGCATATAAAGTGATTGATACTCTTCCTGAAACCATCGACACAGATTCAATTGAACATGATTTAATCTTTGCTGGTTTAGTGGGGATGATTGACCCAGAACGTAAAGAAGCAGCTGCTGCGATTAAAGTAGCGCAATCAGCTGGTATTCGTACAATTATGATTACTGGGGACCACCGTGATACAGCCCAAGCGATTGCAAAACGTTTAGGGATTCTTCGTCCAGATCAAGAAGACGGAGTATTAACAGGCAGCGAATTAAACGATATTTCTGATGAAGAATTAGAGCGTACTGTTGAAACTTACTCTGTATACGCTCGTGTATCTCCAGAACATAAAGTTCGTATCGTAAAGGCTTGGCAAAAGAATGGTAAAGTTGTTTCGATGACTGGGGATGGAGTTAACGATGCTCCTTCACTTAAACAAGCCGATATCGGTGTTGGTATGGGGATTACAGGTACTGAAGTTTCTAAAGGCGCTTCAGATATGGTACTTGCCGATGACAACTTCGAAACAATCGTAGTAGCTGTTGAAGAAGGACGTAAAGTATTCTCGAATATCCAAAAAGCTGTTCAATACTTGCTATCTGCAAACTTCGGTGAAGTAATGACAATGTTTGTTGCGACAATGGCTGGTTGGTCCATTCTAGAACCAATCCATATTTTATGGATCAACTTAGTAACAGACGTGTTCCCAGCGATTGCTTTAGGTCTTGAAGAAGCGGAAGCGGATATTATGAATCACCCACCACGCGGTAAGAGTTCGAACTTCTTATCAAACGGTGTGTTACCAAGTATCTTCTACCAAGGTTTCTTCGAAGGCGGAATTACATTATTTGTATTCTGGTATGCAACTCATATCGCTAATTGGGGGAACCCAGTTGGGGAAACAATGGCGTTTGCAACATTAGGTTTAATCCAATTGTTCCATGCGTTCAACGTGAAGTCAGTGTACAAATCACTTGGCGAAGTTGGGGCGTTCAAAAACAAGATGTTTAACTACGCAATCCTATTATCAGCAGTAATGCTGTTAAGTGTAATGGTTATTCCTGGATTAACAACGGTATTTGACGTAGCAACTCTAACAGCGGGTCAATGGTTGTTTGTAGTTGGATCAGCATTCTCAATTGTTCCAATCGTTGAAATTGCTAAAGCAATTATGCGCGCAATGGGGATGGATAAAGATTAATGAAATGACTTAAAAGGCTCACTATTAGTGAGCCTTTTTCGTATATGAAAGTAGATTAGAGAGTTAAACTTTTATTCATCTGTGTATTTTGCTAAAATATTTTAAGTAGATTGGAGTGTGGGGATATGGTCATTACAAAAATTGAGGCCCAGAAGAAAAAAGGGCGTTACAATATTTATTTGAATGATGTTTTTGCCTTTGGTGTAGATGAGGCAACAGTTGTAAAGTATGCCTTATTTAAAGGGACCGAACTGACAAAAGAACAAATTGAAGAAATTCAGCATGATGATTGTATTCAGCAAGCCTATCAAAAAGCATTACACTTTTTAAACTTCAAGCTTCGTTCAACGAAGGAAGTCTATGAAAAATTAGAAAAATTGGAATTCGATGACGACATTATTAATGAGGTTCTTGGAAAGTTACATGAACAAAATTTTATCAATGATACGTTTTATGCTGAAAGCTATTTAAATCAGGCAAAGTTTGTCACATTCAAAGGGCCGAAGTCTGTCATTTTTGATTTACAGAAGAAGGGGATTAGTGACAAAGTCATTCAAACCGTTCTTGAAGGCTATTCTCTAAAAGAGCAGCTCGAAAATGCGATTCAAATTACGCAAGCTTATTTGAAAGGACAAAAAAGAGTTACTACTAAAGTAGCAAAGCAAAAGGTAAAAGTATTCGTGATGCAAAAAGGATATTCGAAAGAAATTGCTGAAGAAGTAGTTCCGTTCCTATCGTTTGAAGCTCAAAACGAGATGGAAGCAGAATTGGCAATAAAGGAGATTGCAACTATTTACCGACGTATCGCTAAAAAATATGAAGATAATGAATCAGCGCTATGGTATCAAATCAAAGGGAAGTTGTATCAAAAAGGATTTACTTCCAGTGTGATTGAACAAGCTATCGCGCAATTTGAAATGGAGAAAGAAGAATGGATTTAGCCGGAATTGGCGTGAAAATGTGGGACGAGAAGAAAATTAAGCGTTTTAGACGGGCGCTACTAGATTGGTATGATAAAGAAAAACGGGATTTACCTTGGAGAAGAACGCAAAATCCATATTTCATTTGGGTGAGCGAAATCATGCTTCAACAAACAAGAGTGGATACAGTAATTCCATATTACGAGCGTTTTCTAGCGACTTTTCCAACTATAAAAGATTTGGCAGAAGCTCCTGAAGAGACTTTATTAAAATGCTGGGAAGGACTTGGATATTACTCACGAGTACGTAATATGCAAAAGGCAGCCATTCAAGTGATGGAAGAGTTTGGTGGAGAATTTCCAAATACTTATGACGGAATCCTATCGTTAAAAGGGATAGGCCCTTATACTGCTGGAGCGATTGCAAGTATTGCATTCGGGTTGCCAGAACCAGCAGTTGATGGGAATTTGATGCGAGTCATTAGTAGACTGTTTGAAGTGAATTTAGATATTGGAAATCCAAGCAATCGATGGGCTTTCCAAGAAATTGCTGAAATTCTTATTGATCCTGACAGACCGGGAGATTTTAATCAGGCTCTGATGGATTTAGGTTCTGATATCGAATCTCCAGTGAATCCTCGTCCAGAAGAAAGTCCGGTGAAAGATTTCAGTGCGGCATATTTAAATGGAACGATGCATATTTATCCAATTAAAAAACCTAAGAAAAAACCAACTCCGATGAAATGGAGAGCCTTTGTGGTTCAAGATGAGCAAGGAAGATTTTTAGTTGAAAAAAATACACAAGCGGATTTACTCAGTGGCTTTTGGCATTTTCCGTTGATTCGTGATTTCAGCACAATTGGAGAATCGATTGATCTATTTGAGGGCGTGCTAGAAGAATCTTCAAATTATGAAATCAATCAGAATATACCATTAGAAGTGCAATTCGAAAGTCTGTACAGAATGAAATTAACACCGATTCGACTGCTTCCTAAATCGGTCAAGCATATTTTCAGTCACCAAAGATGGGATATTGAATTGCAATATGCGAACGCATCAGGTGAGGTGAAGAATAATTCATCTAGAACTCTAAAGTGGGTTACTAAAGAAGAGATGGAACTTCTGCCTCAATCAAGAGTTCAAGGGAAAATGTGCGAGATTTTAGTCGGGCAAGAGCTTTTATAAATGAATGAGCTAAAATCGCATCGCTGTACTGTTTTTTGTTCACAGAATACTAGAAATATGCTATACTACTAGTGATTTGAAAAACACTAAGAGTTATCTCTTAAATAGATACAGAAAGTTGGATATAGTGGTGCACAATCCCAGAGAAGGAGAATTCATCACTGTCAAGAGTTATAAACATGATGGTAGTCTTCATCGCACTTGGCGCGACAGCATGATTTTGAAGACAAGCGATCAAGCTATTATCGCTTGTAATGATCATACTCTTGTGACTGAGTCCGACGGAAGAAGATGGTTGACGAGGGAGCCAGCGTTACTTTATTATCATAAACATTATTGGTTTAATATTGTAACGATGATTCGTCAAAAGGGGATATCTTATTATTGTAATCTTGCATCGCCTTATGTATTGGATGCTGAGGCGCTGAAATATATTGATTATGATTTAGATATTAAGATTTTTCCAGATGGCGAAAAACGATTGCTTGATGTCGATGAGTATGAATTACATCGCCGTCAAATGCACTATTCGAAAGAAATTGATCAAATCCTAAAGGCGAATGTAGAAATTCTTGTGGATTGGATTAATAATAAAAAAGGGCCGTTCTCACCAGAATATGTCGATTTATGGTATGAAAGATATATTCAATTAACCTATCGTAAATCATAACTCATGATAGCTGAGTTAAAAGCAAGTAGCAAAGGCTGCTTGCTTTTTTGTTATCTAGGATAATTTTTTGGGAACCTTCTATTAATGCATTAGCGCTTTTGGTAAAATAGAACTATAGTGAAGGAGGAGTTCCTATGTCAAAAATCAAAGAGTTACAACTGAGTTCAGATATTCGCGGTATTGCTATTGCGACAAAAGAGTTTGATGCAACATTGACAGTAGAAGAGAGTCGTTTAATTGCGAGTGCTTTCGTGAAATGGTTACAGAAGCGGTATCCGTCTAAAAAAATTACGGAATTAATTATTGGGATCGGTCGTGATAGTCGTATAAGTGGACCGGAGTTAACAAAAGAATTTATTAAAGTTTTATCGGCTTTTGGAGTTCACGTAATTGATTTTGAAATGGCGACGACTCCAAGTATGTTTATGGCGACCCAATTTGAAGAATTTGACTGCGATGCGACAGTGATGTTTACTGCGAGTCATTTACCATTTTATTACAATGGACTAAAATTTTTCACGCGTGGGGGCGGATTAGAGTCCAGTGATATTCGTGATATTATTGCATTGGTGGATGAAAAGGAAGAACTACCACAAGGATCAGTTTCTACTATAGAAGTAAAAAGTATTTTTGAACGATACAGTCGTCATTTAGTGGAGTTGATTCGTAAGGGGAGTCAGAGCGAAAAAGAAAAACCGCTTGAAGGATTACATATTATAGTCGATGCTGGGAATGGAGCAGGAGGCTTCTTTGCAAAAAGTGTACTAGAAGAACTAGGTGCTAAAACGGAAGGCTCACAATTCTTAGATCCAGATGGAACTTTCCCAAATCATATTCCAAACCCAGATAATAAAGAAGCAATGGAAAGTATTAAGAAACAAGTACTAGCGGAAAATGCTGATTATGGTGTGATTTTTGATACAGATGTGGATAGAGCTGCGATTGTAACAGGAAGTGGGGAACTTCTCAATAGAAATAATTTAATTGCTGTTTTAAGTGTGATTGTGATAAGCGAGCATCCTGGAACAACAATAGTAACGAATTCTCCTACAACTGAACACTTGAAGAAATTCATTATGAAGTTAGGTGGGCATCAATATCGATATATATCGGGTTATCGTAATGTTATAAACAAAGCAATAGAATTAAATAATCAAGGAACTGATTGTCAGCTTGCGATTGAAACTAGTGGTCATGCTGCGTTCAAAGAGAATTACTTTTTAGATGATGGAGCGTATGTGGTCGCAAAAATATTAATGTTGCTTCCTAGATTGGTTGCTAAAGGGGAAACCTTAGATTCATTAATTAAAAAGCTAGTCCAACCTAAAGAAGTTGTAGAAGTTCGTTTTAAGATTGAAACTAAAGATTTCAAAGCTACAGGGTTAGAAGTAATCAAAGATTTCCCTAATTGGATTCCGAAAGACTGGGTAGTAAATCCCGAAAATGAAGAAGGAGTTCGAATTGACTTTAAAGGGGAATATGGAGATGGATGGCTTCTTTTACGGATGAGTCTACATGAGCCACTTTTAGTATTACAAATAGAAAATGATATGGTGGGGTATCAAACTAAGATTCTTAAAACGATAAATAAAATTTTGAATCGCTATCCAGAACTCAATCGGAATAGACTAGAAGCATTGTTATAATAATGATTAAAAAGATACAGTTTGCATTTTTTGTGAACTGTATTATTTTTTTATAAAAAGTATATCGTAAGTGTCTAGAGTTTAGTTAGATGGAAATAAATAGGGAATAAAAAGAGAATGGTAAAAAATCCATTCTCTTTTTTAATGGATTAACCGTCCTTTGACAACTGAATACAACCATCGGCTCGATCAGCGTGGCTAGGAATAAAAAAGAAATGGAGCAGATGGATTAAATAGTGGAGTAACGAACCACTTCTGCCACACAACGAAAGTACATAAGATTATGGAAATGAGTTAGAGGTTAACACGACTACAAACCTTGCGTAAAAAATACTGTGGAAGGATACGTTCCGTCCCGACATTTTATTTTATTACTTTTTGCCTTCAGGGCGAAAAGTGGAAGGAGAAAAAATGGAAGTAAAAATTAGTGACCTAAGACAATTAGGAGTAAGTGGAAATGCAACTGTCAAATTAGGGAAAGATTACAAATTCCCTTATGTAATTGCTGAAGTAAGGAAAGACGGTATTTATGTGCCTATTAAAAATGCTGTCATTAATGGTAAAGAAGCAGATATTAAAATGAGAGAATCATTCCCTAATATCTATAAACATATTTTAACAATAAAACAAGGAAATATCCTTGTGGCTGAGAGAAAAAACGATAAATTAGTAATGAATGTATCGTATGAGAAGAGATTGAGAAAAGAGAAATAACAGAGAAAAAATAATATGGACGGCTTTAAAGTGATTATTAAAGAGTAGTAATTAGTTTAAAACCGTCCATACAGAAGATATGAGGAGAAATAGATGAAATCATTAAAAAGAAACATTAGGGTTCCAATTGATTTGGTAATGAACAAGAGACTAACTTCAGATGAAAAAATGTTTTATGTAAAGTTGCTAGATTCTATCGTTCAGAATGAAATGGCAATTATTCCAAAACGAATAACCTATAAAGAGAGAATTACTCTTAAGAGGTTGGAACAATTAAAGTTTATAGAGAGCTTTAACGAAAACGGAGAAATTACAACCGTCAAATTTGATTTGAAAGGATTTGTAGTTGATGAAGTTGAATAAAGAACAGAAAGAATTGATTCTTTCAAAACGGGTAGGGTCAAACGTTTTTGAAAAAGAAAGACAACGATTCCTAATGCTCCCAGCTGGATTGGCATATGGAGAACTGTACGAAACATTATCAACAGATTCAAAATTTGCATGGACAATTTTAAACGATAGAGCGAAATTATCTAAGCGAAATGGTTGGTTTGATGAAGATGGAAGTATTTATTTTATCTTCAATAATATTGACCTTGTAAAAATTTTGAAAATGAGTGAACCAAAAGTCATCAAGATAAAAAAAGAATTGGTGGAATATGGGTTGCTTGAGCAAAAACGATTGGGAAGAGGACTTCCTAATAGATTGTATCTGTTTGAACCTGTACTAACTGAATCAGATATTCATCTGATGTTAAAGGAAAATAGTGACAATACAGAAAACCTTGATATGACTCAGAACTTAAATATTTTAAGTTCTAGAACTAAAAATTCTTTAGTTCTAGATAATGCTGGTACAGATAAGAACTTAAATATTTTAAGTTCTAGAACTAAAAATTCTTCAGTTCTAGAACTAAACAATTTTAAGACTAATAATAATAAATATATTAATAATAATATAAATAATATAGACGAATCAGCTAAGGCTGAATCAAATATTGAGTTATCCACAAATCAATATTTTAAAAAATCAAAATTGCTTACAGATTTTCGAATCATGGGTATACCTGAATCCGTGACAAATGAATTGCATCGAGCAATTGGGGATACAGAGAAAATAAGTTATATTTGTGGCGTTATATTCCAGGCAAAACGTTATGTATCAAATCAAACTAACCACGAAATCTACTTGGAAGAATTGAGTGAAGATAATTTCAAAGAACTAACAAAATGTATATTGAGAGCTTTGAAAAAAGATTTAACAGAAAATACTGTTGAAAAATTTGATAGATATTTATTTGTAACGATACAAAAATTCTTTGAAAACTATGTACTTGAAAAAAAAGCACAAGTTCCATTAGTTGATTGGAATTTATAAAAGAGACTGAGAGATAAAGAAGGAGACTAGGAGACATGAAAATAATTGCTATTGCGAACCAAAAAGGTGGAGTTGGAAAAACTTCCACAACTATGAATCTTGGAGTAACACTTGCTAAAGCTGGGAAGAGAGTGTTGTTGTTGGATTTCGATCCGCAACATAACCTCTCAAACTATTTAAAAGAGGAAAAATACGAATTGACGATTGCTGAAGCAATTCAACAAGAATTGAATAATCAGTTTGATTATGAAAATAACTTAATTCAATCGTATTCAGAAAATCTAGATTACATTCCGACGAGCCTAAATTTATCTGCTATTGAAATGAGCTTGATTATGGCTAGTGCAAGAGAATATATTCTTTCGGATATTTTTAATCGCTTAAATGTAAAAGAAAATTACGATTACGTATTAATCGATTGCATGCCAGCTTTAAACATTTTGCTAATTAACGCATTAACGGCTAGCACTAGCGTGCTTATTCCGGTTGAAGCAAGTTATGGAGCATTTGAAGGGTTAGGGCAATTATTCCAATATATTGAATTAGTAAAGAAACGATTGAATCGTGGATTAGAGGTTGAAGGAATCTTATTTACTAAAGTTTCAAACACAAAAATCTCTAAAGAGGTAAAAAATAGATTGTCTGAAGAATACGGAAATGTATTACTCAAACAAGAAATTAAAGAACTAACTGAAGCAAGAAGAAGCTATGCTGAAAGAGTGCCTCTACAACAAATGGCAAAAAGTAAGTTAGCTGAAAACTATGAAGCACTTGCTAAAGAGATTTTGGAAAAAGGAGAATAACAATGGTTAGTATTGAATCGATGTTTGGACTTGAAGAAACAACAGAAAATAACGTGAAGGAATTATCAGTAAACAAGATTTTTCCATACCCTAATCAACCTTTCGTCAACTATTCTGAAGAAAGACTACAAGAACTTGCTGATGATATAAAAGCAAGAGGACTTGATAATCCAATTGTAGTCAGAAAGATAAATGAACATGATTATCAAATTATTGCTGGTCATAATCGGTTTAACGCTGTTAAAAGATTAGGCTGGAATCGTATTCCAGTAAATATTAAAGAGTTAACAGATGAAGAAGCAATGATTTATTTAGTTCAAAGTAACTTATTACAACGAACTAATATTAAAGAAAGCGAAAAGGTTAAAGCATATACTTTGAGAGCGAAGGCTTTAAAAAGACAAGGTAAAAAAGGCGAAACCAAATACAATTCTTTAGAAAAAATTAGCGAAAGTGAACAGATTAAACCTAGAACACTTTCAAGATATATCGCATGCAGCAATTTAATTCCTGAATTTCTAGATTTACTAGATGAAAAGAAAATCTCTTTAAATATTGGAGAACAATTAGCAAAACTTAGTCCTGAGAACCAGGAAAAAGTTGCGAATCATTTGGCAAATACGCTTCATAAATTAACTCTTTCTGAAGCAAAAGAAATTGCTGAAAATCAAGATGAAAGTTTGGTGTTAGAAGATTTAATTGGAACTGAAAATAAAGTTCCTTTGTCAGAGGACAAAATCGACAAGAAAGTAAATAAGATACTAAATCAACTGACAGAATCTGTAGACTATCAAATATTTCTCTCGCAAGATAGCATGAACGAAGATAAAGTCGGTAATTTATTGAAGGTTTTAATTATTGAAGGGATATTGTAATATAAAGATATACACCTCTAATGTTAAATGAAGGAGAAGGTATATGGAGCAAATAGGATATTTAATTGCTGGTCTTGTTATCTTAGGTTTTTTAGCTATAATAATTTGGGAATTATTTGTTAGTGGGGTAAAACTCATTTTATTTGCAATAGGATTAGCGATTGTTGTAGCTATTTATGAATATATTCAAGCAAACATTGAAATCTTTCAAAATATTTGGGGATACGCAAAGTATCTCCTCGTGCTTCTTCCTTTTGTATTTTTTGCATACCTATGGAAACGGACAAGAAAAAGAGAACGGATAGAGGAACTTATTGAGGAGTTGGAAGGAAATAATGACTTTTCGCCTTCAGGGCAAAAAGTTAATTAAAAAACATATTAGAGGTGTATTTTATGGGTATAAAGAATAAAAACGGTCTTTTAGTGTCATATCCATGTGAAGAATTAATACATGATATATCAGAAGATATATTCTTGTTTGGAGAAGATTATAAAGTTTATGCTGTCCTTCAATTCTTTGGAACTGTAGATGGTAGAATACTTGATGTTGATTTTATTGTTGATTATATAGACGCTGAAATGCCTACAGAAAAAGACTTTTTAGGTGATAGCTGCGATTTAGGTTATCCTGATGAATCAGATCGAATCACATTAGAAATGCTACAAGATGATTATAGAAAAAATCTCAAAAGTATTGAAAATGAAAGAGTAGTTTTAATGACTGCTAAAGAACTCTTAGATAAACTTTTAATTCAAAACTCACTAGAATGATAAAAGGAGTATAAGAAGATATGGTTAATGAAAATAACTTTAGTCGATTTTTATTATTTATATACGTAATTGTTATTCCAGTTTCATTAATTTATTTAATATTAACAGGGAAAGTGTCTTTAGAGGGTCAGCCACCAGTCGCTATTTTTGCTCTAAATCTATATTTTGCAACTGCTAGTTTTGTATTAGCTTTATGGATATATTCTTGGCTTAAGGATAATCTGTAAACCTTTCGCCTTCAGGGCGAAAAGTAAATTTAAAAGTCATATTAGATAACTTGATATATGAAACAATTCAATTAAGAGGTGGGAAAATGGAATACAAACTAGAGAACTGGCAATGGAAAATACTTGCACAATTTGATGATATTGTTGAAGATTTTAACGAAGTTGGATATTGGGAAGATAAAACTAGGTATAAAGACTGTCAATATAATCCAAATGAAAATGCTAAATTGATAGTAAATGTAGCAGATATAGATGAATATAATTGGTTTGTTGACGTTGCTAATGGTTTAAAATACCGTGATGAAAACTATGAAGATTTACCAGAAGAAATAAAGGAATACCTAGATACTGATGATTGGGACGTTCTTATTCGACTTGAAGAAAAAGTTAAAGAATGGAAAGAAGAATTAGAAGAGGATATTACCTTTCGCCTTCAGGGCAAAAAGTGAGTATAATATAAGTGAAAGGAGTGTATAAAAAATGAATAATAATGAAAAGTTAAATTCCTTTTTTACTAAGATTGAACATAAATTGTTTGGTGCGGATCAAGATAAACTTAAAAAATTAAAATCACTTAATAATGATGAATTATTATTAAGATATGTAGATTTAAAAGCTAAAAATTACATAAATGAAAAACTTTCATTTGTGATAGTTCCTGGATTTTCTTTAGCAATTTTGGCGGGTTTAGCAAAGTTGGTTTATGATTTTATTCAAAGAACAATATCAACGAATTCTAATCATGTCAATTCAGAAGTTATTCTTTCGGGAGGTATTTTATTCCTTATTGTAGTTACTATTTCTTTTATAATATTATTGATATTTTATTGGAAAAACATGAAAGATAATAAAAAGGAATATTTTCTTATTGAGTTTTTATTGAAAGAGAGAAAAGAAGAGGTAAGCGAAAGTGAATAAAAATTATTTTCATACTATAAAGGAAGAAATTTTAGGAAATGTGATTGTTTTCGTATTATTCATATTAGGAACATTGATAAATAACCATAGGCTAAATAATTTCAATAGTAAATATTCTGGTAAAAACGCATTTGAAGTAATGACTGTTGAAAATGGGATTGCTTGGCAATTGTTATCCATATCTACGGTTTTAGTTGTTAGTGCAATTGTGATTCTTTACTTCTTTATAAAAAAATGGAAAGAGGTAGAAGGTTATTCTAAAATAACATTATTAATTCTTGGAATTGTAGTTGTTATATTTGCGATTTGGATTATACTGGCAATAAACAATCCTATTTTACAATCTGCTTTAGCGGTACTGCTTGTTGGTTCTGGAATAGTATTTGCGAATGAATAAAGGAGAGAAGCATGAAAGAAAAATTAATCCAATTAAAAGAAAAATTTTTATCATTATCAAATGTTAAAAAGGTAATGATTATTAGTGGAAGTGCTGTTGTTTTATTAGGTGGTGGATATGCGGTATCTATACTAGCTGGACAAACTGAAAAAACACAAGAGGTTGTACAAGTAGCGGAAGTGACTACTGAAACAACTACTACAACTGAAAATAAAGAGTTGAAAGACTTACAAGAAAAAGTCGCAAAAGCTTCTTCTGAAGCATTGAAGAAAGAGGATAAAGAAACTCTTGAAAAATCGATCAAGGATTCAAAACTATCTGATAAAGAAAAAGAAGACTTAATCAAGAATTTAGAGAAAGTCACGTTAGTCGAACAAACTACTTCTTCTGAGAAAAAAGAGGAATCTTCTTCTGAAGAAAACAAAACAGAAAACAAGTCTTCAGAATCTAATGCTGTCGCAAGTAATCAATCTTCAAATGATTATTCTTCAGGTTCATCTTCAAATAGCGGTTCAAGTTCGTACAGTAAAGATTACAGTTCTAGTAGCAATTCTTCTTCTTCACAAAACAACAGCTATCAAGAACAACCAACACAACCAACATATACGCCTGAACCAGCACCAGTACAAACTCAAGCACCAGCTCCTGTACGCTTAACAGCTTTAGGAAATACTGGATTAGAGTTTGCAACGCTTGCAGAAGCTGGAGCATGGCTTGAAGCTAAGATGGAAGAATCTTATAAAGCCTTAGAAGCTGGAAAACAGGACTGGGCATATACAGGGAATTACTTTGAAATTCCATGGAGTGATGGACATACAACAGCTAGTGTAAACCTTAGAAAACAATAACGACAACTGAATAAAAATTAGAAAAAAAGCAATGTTTGGAAAAAATCCGTTCATTGCTTTTTTGTTTTTAAAAGGAGATAAATATGGATTATTTGAAGAATAAAGAACCACCTTTTGCCAAAATGGCAGAAGGTAAATATAAGAAGAAAGGAAATGAAAATGAATTATAAAAAGATGATTAAGAAAACAATCGCAAGTCTTGCGGTTGGGGTAGGCGTTCTAGCTACATTTTCTAGGCAATCCTCTGTTAACGCTTATCAAGTAAGCGAAGAAAATGGAGGAAAAGGGAATGTTCAAGTGTACCATAAAGTACATGACTATAGCTGGTGGTTAAATATTAATGACAATATTTCCATTGTTAAAGTTAATGGAGAAGTCGTGTTTTGTGTTGAACCAGCTACTTTAGTCCAAAATGGGGTTTATTACAGTTCGGCAGAAATTCAAGATGGGGCTTTGATAGATCACTTTGGGAATACCATTAGTCAAAATCAAATAGATGAAATTAAAAATGCTATTTTTTGGGGTTGGGATATGTCTTCAGATAAAAGTGGAAATCAATATCTCTATGTCCAGTCTAAAATTTGGGACATTCTTGGTTGGACGCCACAAAACTTTAGAGGTGGAAATACATGGGATGGATATTCAAAAGTATCTAATTTTGTAGATGGAAAACTGAATAACGAACGTGCTACAAGTTGGCACAAACAAACATATACGGTAAAAGCTGGAGAATCAATCACATTAACAGATAACAATCAAGTGTTTCCTTATGTTTCTAACCCAACTGATACAAAAGGTTGGATTTTTGAGCGTATTAGTGATTCTGAATTAAAAATCACTGCTACTAAGGATTCGCAAGACGCAACATTTGTTTTTAGACCTCAAGCTCTACCGGCAGACTACAGTCCAGCCTCACTATTATTAACTCATGGCACTAGCCAGAATGTAGTGATGTTCCGTGACCCTGATAGGTTATTTTCATCAATAACTTTAAATGTTGTCAAAAAAGGGAACATTAAGATTGTGAAGACTGATGACGAAACTGGAAAACCACTTGCTGGGGTTGAATTTGGATTATTTGAAAAAGGTAGCACAACTGCTATTGCGACTGCCACAACGAATGATGAAGGGGAAGCGTTCTTTAATGACTATGACCCTAAAGAGTTCGATATTAAAGAAACTCGAACCCTTGAAACATACAGACTTAATAATCAAGTTTATAGCGTGACTGTTCCAGCTGGAGATACGGTTACTGTTCGTGCGACAAACGTTTCTAAGAAATATAAAGTAAGTATTTCAAAACATTTAGATGAAGCGTTAGATGGTAGCGGAACTCGTGTACCAGGTAAAAACATTGCATTTGATTTAGTAGATACTAATGGTAATGTTGTTCAAACGATTACGACAGATGAAAAGGGATATGCAGTATCAAATGATATTCCATATACAACTTCTGTAACGATCGTTGAACACACACCAACAGGCTATCAAACACCACAACCAATTAAAGTACAATTAGATACCAATAAAGATAATCACACATATCACTACCTAGTGGAAAACAATGTGAAGAAATCATTCTTGCAGCTATTAAAAACAGATGCTGAAACAGGGAAAACAATCCCAGCTTCAGGCGTTCGTTTCAAACTTTATAAAGATGGAAAACAAGTTAGTCAGCAAGTCACAGTTCCATCTTTACAAACGATTGATGTTTTTGAAACTGACTCAAACGGTCAAGTAACATTCCCACAACAATTAAGCTATGGGAACTATGAAATCGAAGAAGTACAAGCACCAACAGGCTATGTATTATCAGACAAACGCTTAGCCGTGAATATTTCAGGAGATGACGTTGTTGTAACAGTTAAATTTGCAAACACACCTCAAAAAGGTCAATTGCAAATTACAAAAACAGGTTCACAAATTGTCTCATGGGTACAAGATGGCAACGGAGTAAACGTTCCTAACATCCAAAGAGTACCTCTTGCTGGAGTAAAGTTTGAATTAATCAAAGATGGAGTGGTTATTGAACAAGCAACAACAAACTCAAACGGAATTGCGACATTCACTAATAAACCATTAGGGAAATACCAATATCGTGAAATTTCAGCTCCTGAAGGCTATGTAGTGGATTCAACACTACATGAAATTACATTTACTCCACAAGAGCAAACTGTGAAAGTTGATAGTCATAGCGTTTCTGTTCACAACGAACGTAAGACAGTTTCAGTACAATTCAATAAATCATTTGAAGAATCTAAATACTTCAAGAACGAACAAAAAGCAACCTTTGGACTTTATACAGCTAATGCTGTTGAAGGCTTGCCTGCTAATAGTTTAGTCGGACTTGCACAAGTAAATGGTTCAGGAACATATACATTTGGAAACCTTCCAATTGATGGAGAATTTTACTTAAAAGAATTGACTACTGGAGAAGCATACAGCTTAAATGATACAAAAATTGGCGTATCTACAAGTTTTGCGACAAGTGGAAGTCCAGCACAAACAGTAGTTGTTGAAACACCAATCGTGAACGAAATTAAACGTGGAGACCATGAATTAGTTAAGGTTGAAGCAAACAGTAAAGAACGTTTAGAAGGCGTTGAGTTTAAATTAGTAGCTGTATCTGAAAACAATGGAGAAGTTGAGGTAGGACGTTATACAACGGATAAAGACGGAAGAATCATCTTTAAAGATTTAGAATATGGAAACTACTATGCTCAAGAAACAAAACCATTAGAAGGTTACTTAGGGAATATTCAAAAGTTCTTCTTCAGCATTAAAGGCGGAGAGAAAGTAGATAAAAATGATAATTCTACAGAAGCAACCGCAACTCGTACAGTAGTTGAGAACGAACGTCAACCTTTAATTCATACAGAAGCTACAACAGCGTCAGGTGGAAAACAAGGTTATGAGAATGAAAAGCATATTGAAAAAGCATTTCTTGCTAATTTAACAATTGGAAAGAAATATACAGTTATCGCTACTCAATATGACAGTACTGGTAAAGTATTTGCTACACAAGAACGTGAATTTATTGCCGATTCAGAAACAAGAACAGAAATCTTTGAATTTACTGTCCCAGTAGGATATACAGGAAATATCGTGTACGGAGAAGATTTATATCGTGATAAAGAAAAAGTGGCAACACACTTTGACCTAAAAAATGATAAACAAACGGTAACAGTAGTAAGACCTGAATTACCAAAAACTGGTACACAAGGAAGCGGAATGACAATTCTTGCTGGAGTTGTAGCATTAATTGGTGCATTAGGATTATCAAAAAAGAGAAAACAAAACTAATAAAATAAAAGGATAGAGTGGTAGAAATACCACTCTTAACCTTTCGCCTTCAGGGCAAAAAGTGAATTAGCGAGGAGATATATTGTGACTAAATATAAAGATAACGACATTATCAATATGATAGGTAAAGATACTGGAGTAAATGAAGTTGTCGTTGAATTAGTGTTGAAAGATTTATTCACCAAAATAGTAGATTTAGCGGAAAAAAATCACGAAATTCAATTTAGAGGTTTTGGTACATTTGTAAAAAGTAGAAGAAGAAATATGATTCAATCTCAAAGAAATGTAGATTATTTCTATAGTTTGCGTTTGAAATCATCAGAAACTATAAAAAAACGATATACAAACAATCAATAAATAACCTTTTTGCCTTCAGGGCGAAAAGTAAGAAAGGAATCAAATTATGAAATTTGAAAGAAAAAGTTCGAGACAATCAGTACCTTATCTAAAAGAAGGAAAACATGACGTAACAATTATTAGTTGTGAAATGACCAAATCTAAAAAAGATTCAAATATGTTCAAAATGGTTTTAGAAGGAGAAAATGGGGAACGTGCTTACTATTACCTCACTTTCGGAACAGATTATACAGAAGATAATTTACAGTATCTTTTAACAAGTATTCAAGACCATGGATATGATATTCCTGATTTAGATTTTGGATACAACAAGGAAACTGTTCAATTTTTAGAAGATAAAAAAACCTATGTTGAAATTGTTTCTGAATTAGATGGAAAACAAAAAAGATATCGTGTATCAAAAGTTTTAACATTATCGGAATATGAAGATTCTTATGACGATGAAGAATCTAACAATGATTATCCCTTTTCAGAAGAATAAAACTATTTATAAGGATTTAATTAAGGAGGAAATAAAATGGAAATCGTAACAAAATTAATCACAGTCATTGGTTCTATTATTACAGTCATCGGAATATTCAACGTTTTAATGGGGTTGTATACCTGGTATAGAGGATTTAAAAATGAAAATGCTGAAAAGGTTGACCAGGGTATTAGTTCTATGATTCTAGGTGGTGTTATGGGGACAATTGCAGCTGGTGTAACGGCAGCTGTTGTTGCAGCTTTAGGAAACATTGCGTTTTAGGAGTATTACATGATAAAAGAAGGAGTTTTAGGCAAACTGCTTTCGTCCTTACAAGACTATAATGGAGTAGCCAATGGATATGCTACAAACGTATCATCAGCCTTAAATGTAGTAGGAACAACTCTTCTAGGAATAATGTTGTATATAGAACTTGCTAATATGCAAAAGAAGCTTTCTAGTGAACAAGGAATGCTATCGATAGAATTGTTAATGTCAGTTGTATGGAAATACATTGTGGCATTAGCGTTCGTTATGCTAAGTGATAAAATTATTGATACTTTTATATGGTTCTCAAATGCAATAGGTCACTTAATCAATAGCGTATCTATTGAAGGAGAAGCAAGTTCAGGAACAGTACCATCAGTGACAGGCGATTTAGGATGGAGTCAAAGTATGATTATCAATATAGTACAAGTCTTCAGCAATTTTGCCTTGTGGTGTGGAGAAGTCATTACAGATATTCTTATCTTCATGCGTTTTCTAATGTTGTATGTATATAAGATGGTTGCTGGTGTGATGTTTGCGTCCTTTGTAAGTGATGAATGGAGTTCGATCGCTAAAAGTTATATTAGACAGGTACTAGCACTAGTCATACAAGGATTTGTTTTGATACTAATTATAAAAGTCTTTCAAGCAATTCGATTAGGGGAAGTTCTAGAAGTGACTTCTAACGGAGATGACTTTGCCAAAAATCTAGCTAGTCAATTTATGTTTATTGTTAAATCAGTAGCATATATTGGAATTGTGTTAGGGTCGCAACGCTTAACTCAGAAGATGGTAGGTGGATAATCAATGAATTTAGAATCAAGATTCTATACAGATGTATCAAAATACGAACCTGAAGTCATGCTGGGAATGACAAAACGACAATTAAAAATGGTAGCGTTAAGTATTCCTGGAATAGTTTTAATGGTGTTAGAAATGATATTTCTTCCTGAATTGGTTGCATATTTGTTAGCATTTCTAACAGCTGGATTAATGGTTGCACCACCGATTCTATCTTATTTTGGGAAAATGCAACAATTCAAAAAGGATGTTGAATTCTATCTTGTAGACCAGGATAGAGTTTATCAAGTAGAGCAGATAAGGAGGTATGAGCCTAGTGAATTTATTCAAAAGAAAAGCGTCAAAGAAACAGACAGAATCTGAGAAAATAAGATATGAGAGAATGAAATCTTCAGCAACAAGTCCAAATACTTTAAAATACACAAGTTTATACGAAAATGGACTAATGCACATTGTAGAACATGAATATTCTAGAATGGTTGGGTTAGGGGATTTAAGTTACCGTGTAGCTGATGAAGAAGAAAAATTAGCGATTGTTGTTAGTTATGCTGAAGCATTAAATTCATTGGATAAAAATTCAAACTATCAATTGTTTGTAGTCAATAAACGTATTGATGATAGCATGATTGATAATTTTCTTTTGCCCTATCAGGAAGATAAAAACGATAAGTACCGCAAAGAAATCAACAACATGATTGAAGCGAACTATACGTTGGAACAAAAAAACTTTGAAACAAAACAATATGCTGTATTTACTACAAAAGCAAATGCCCCAAAACAAGCAGAATCGCAATTGTCCGCTACTATATTAAATTTCAGCAAGAAATTTAATGCTACAGGAGTAGACCTATCATTTACAGACTTAGACGGAATTGAAAGGCTAAAACAATTTCATAATCTATTACGTCCAAAACAATTCTTTAGAATGAAATATAGCGATTTGGCATTGACTGGATTAACTACAAAATCATTTATAGCACCGAATAGAATTAAGTTTTTCGATGATTATTTTATGATTGATAACTATTGTGCAAGAGTATTATACATCCGTCAATATCCTCAACGATTAGAAGATGTTTTAATTAAAGACTTATGTGCTTCAGATCATGAATTATGTATATCTATTCATGCAAGACCATATGACCCTATTGAATTTAGGAAAGCAACGAATACCAAACTAATGTTGAATAAACGAGCAATTGCTAGGGAACAAAAGGAAAATCTAAAAAGTGGATTATCTGAAGACATGGTTTCAGGGGTTACATCAGAAGTCAGAAGAAATATTGAAGAGCTATTGCATGATATGAAAGAGAACAGTCAAAAAATGTTTTCTGGAATGTTTACAGTACTTCTAATGGAAGAAGATAAAGATAAACTAGAAGAAGCTACAAAAAATATTCAATCTGTTGTAAGAAGTCATGGAATCCATTTTGAAGTAGCTTATAAAATGCAAGAAGAAGCGTTAAATACAATCTTACCAATTGGGAAAGCTTATTTAGACGTTGAATGTAATTATGTAAGAGATATGACGACTAACAACCTAGCAACTCAAGTACCGTTTTCAACGGTTGATTTGCAGGATAATACGGGACAATATCTCGGTAAGAATCAGTTAAGCCGTAATATTATTACTGTGAATAGAAAACATCTGAACACTCCTTCAGGGTTAATTTTTGGTTCAAGTGGTTCAGGGAAAGGGATGACTACAAAATGGAGTATCATTTCTACCTTGCTAAGCAATAAAAACGATAAATTTATTATTGTTGACCCTGAAAACGAATATGCAAAAATCGGTAGGGAATTTGGAGCTGAAATCCTGGATATATATCCAGGTTCTAAGCACCATCTAAATATATTAGATATGGCGGATAAAGGACTTCTTCAGGAAGAAGACAAGCATGTGGATTTAATCAAAGAAAAAGCAAACCTATTATCAAGTTTGTTTGAATCTTTGCTGAAGGAATATACAGATATTGAAGCAAGTATTGTCGATCGAGTGACGAGAGAAGTTTATGAGAAATATGAAAATCCTACATTAGTAGATTGGTATTATACCTTAAAAAATCAACCTGAAGAACTAGCTGAAGAGCTGGCATTAAAAGTTGAACCTTATACAGTTGGTGGACAGGATATTTTTGCTCACGAAACAAATATTGATTTAAGTGATAAGTTCGTTATCTTCAATATCAAACGGTTAGATGAAAAGCTAAAACCATTTGCGATGAAAGTAATTCTTGACCAAATATGGAATCAAGTCGTACAAAATCAAGGAAAGGTGACTACCTGGTTGTTCTTCGACGAATTACAACTAAACTTTGATAGTATCGAAAATTCAAGATGGTTCATGAAGTTGTGGTCAAGGGTTCGGAAGTATGGGGCAATTCCAACAGGAATTACTCAAAATATCGCAACACTATTAGAAGATAGTGAAGGAAGAAAAATGCTTTCCAACAGTGAATTTTTTGTTCTGTTAAGACAAAAGAAAGTCGATTTAGATTCCCTTCGGAATGTATTAAATATTCCTGAAACCCTTCTTCAGTACGTTGGAGAAAGAGTACCACAAGGGACAGGTTTAATCTCTTCAGGTGGTGTTGTCGTTCCATTTGAAAATATTATTTCTAAAGATACAGAATTGTATCGATTAATGGAAACAGACGCTTAGAGGTGGTTCGATGGGAAGAAGAAAAGACAAGAAAGAACTTGAAGAACATAAAACCGCCTATAAAGAAGCTAAAGCAGAATACAAAGGTATAATAAAGACCTCAGATAAAGACGTTCAAAAAGAGCTAAAAGAAAGCTTAAAAGTGAAAAAAAAGGCTTACCATAAGAGAAAAAAGAACTTTGAAAAGAAGCATATAACTCTTAAGAAATCTGCAAAATTTGCTTTAAAATCAAAAGTAAAAAATAATGCCAAAAAGCAAATATCTAAAGATGATAATTTATCTGAACTAAATCAATTGAAACAACGTGCAACACAACGAAGTCAGATTTACAGAAGTTTAAAAGGTGCAGGGAAAAATACCATTAAAATTGGAACAAAAACGAGCAAAAGTATCTATAAGCTGTCTAATAAAACCTATAACCTTGTCCGTGGAAGAGGATTTAATCAGTTACCAACAAGATACCATGCTCAATATCGAAAATTGCAACGAGCAAAGATTCGATTAAAACAAAATAAATTGATGAAGGGTCTTAGTGGAAGTAGAAGAATTGCTGGGAAGGGAATTAGTTTATTAAATAATCCATTTAAGGCAAAAAATATTGGGATTATTCTATCTATTATATTCCCTTTTATAATTATTATGAGTTTCTTTGTTCCATCAATGATAAAACCATCGATAGTACAAAATGATAGGAATCTAACTGAAGCTTATCTTGAATTAACAAAATTAGATGCAAAAAATACAAACAGTGTAGATACGTTTTATACCAATTGGCATGACCCTCTATTCTATTTGAATTTTAGATATGATAATTTCAATCCAAAAGATGAAGTCATTAAAGACTATTATCGTAAAGAGGAAGAGCCGAAATCATTTGAAAAAATCAGTACAAGTCTATGGGAAACACTTAATGGCAAAGACGCTCATGAAGTTAAACCTCTAGATGAGTTTATTAGGGAATCAAATAGCCCTTGGTTTTTAGAATCTAAAGACTTTAATGCTTTTGATAAAGCACGTAAAGAAATAGGTTTTAATTCTTTATCTAAGCGACTTGGCAAACTTTATTCTACAGATAGTTACTTAATTACGAGGCGAATGGGGTATGAACATAAACGAGATTCTGTTGAATTAAATGAAGAAACAGAAATTAAAGTTGATGTTGGAACAAATCTGTTAGCACCTCTTTCAGGGACTTTGGAAGATGTAGGAATTAATAGAATCGTGATTAATCAAGATAATCGTGCAAGATTAACTATTTATGGAATTGATACAAGCCGATTAAATAAAGGAGATACTCTAAATAAAGAAGACTATATTGGAAATGCCATTTCTGAACGTATTAAGCTTGTCTATGAATTTAACGATGGTCAGTGGTATAAAGTTAATCCAGCTTTTTACTTAAGCAAAGTGGCGTATGCTCAAACAACGATTTTAGCAAGCTCGAACTTTTCACCTGAAGCTAATAAATTGAAACGTGCTAAGCAAATTTATGACTACTTCATTAAAAAAGGTTATTCAGTTGAAGGGATAGCTGCAATGCTTGGAAATTTCGATATTGAATCTCAAATTAATCCAAAGACAGCAGAAGGAGAATTTGGTAGTGCGGTTTCTACAAGCTGGGACAAAGATGAATGGTTGAGCAAGACAGGACCTGAAATCTATGAAGGTCGTTTCCCTAATATTCTAAGACGTGGTTTAGGATTAGGACAGTGGACAGATACAGCTGATGGAAGTACAAGACATACCATGTTACGAGAATATGCGAAAAGTAAAGGTAAAAAATGGTATGATATGGATCTTCAGTTAGAATTTATGACTACAGGAGATACTCCTAGTTCCATTCGTATATTAGAATCAGTATTGAACAAGAAAGTTGGAGATACTGTAGCTGAATTAACAGTTGCTTTCCTAAAAAACTGGGAAGGAAATCCTGGAGACAAGGTAGAAAAAAGGATACAATCCGCTCAAAATTGGTTTAATTATTTCACGAGACAAAGTACAGTTCCATTAAATGCGAATAGCACAGAAATATATGAAAAATATAAAAATAAAATGCTGAAGCCTTATACAAATAAAGAAGTACTACCTGGACAAGGATGGGAAGGAAATGCATATTATGAAGGGAATTGTACGTGGTACGTATACAATCGTATGAAACAATTAGGAAAGAATATTCATCCAACCATGGGAAATGCGAATGCGTGGAGTTCTACCTACTATTACACTTCAGGAGCTACATTAGTGGATGTCCCTCAAGCTGGAGATATTGTTATTTTTAATACAGGAGTATACGGTTCACATCCAGCCTATGGACATGTTGCCGTTTGCGAAGCAGTTCTGGAAGATGGAAGCTTTATTATTTCAGAAATGAATGTAGCAGGAGAGTATTCAATGAGTTACCGTATCTTGAAACCAGCATATGGAGTTTATTTTATGCATGTAAATCAATAACCTTTCGCCTTCAGGGCGAAAAGTAAGAAAGGAAGAAGACTGTGTACGATGATAATAAAGTAAAGCTTGTACGAAAAGCAATTACTGCAATAATCGGATTTATCTGTTTGATTGTTGGGATTGCATGCGGTATGTGGATTGGTGGTTCTAATTCGCCACGACAACAAGCAACTTCTACAGTAGAAGAAGTAAGCAAGTCTGCTGAATCTAAGACGCTAACTGCTGATAAAGTAAAAGAATTTCTTTTAGCCTATTATACGAAAAAAGATGTTGGCGAAAATCAAGAAAGATATAAAGAGTTTATGACAGAACAACTCTATGCCCAGCAAGTAAAATTAGATGAATCACCAGTAACACAAGCATATAAAGGATATGTACTAAATCAAGTTTATGATAAAGCAACTGTTTATATTGACGAAGAAAATTTAAGTGCATTAGTAGAAGTAACATATACCAATGTACAAACAACTAAACGTAACAATGCAGAAGCTGGCGTTAAAATGTCGGAAAAAGCAACAATTAAACTATCTTATGCTAAAGATAAGGGGGAGTATCTAGTTAATCGAATTGAGCCTATTCTATTAAAGAAAACAACTAACAACGAAAAAACCACACCGTCAACAACACCTGAAGTTAATACTGAAACAACCGAGCAAACGACAAAGAAAGAAACAACACAACAACCAACTACTGCAACACCAGAAACAACAGAAGTTGGGACAGTCAAAGTAAGGGGGACGTTATAGTGAAACAAAAACTAACACAATTTGAACGATACAAACAAAAGAAAGATAAGCTAGAAGAAGATATTTTGAAGGGCGAAAAATTGATTAAAGAAACAACAGAATCAGTCGCCCAAAAGAAAAAAGAAGTTGAGAATCTAGAATTATTAATGGCAAGAGAAATCTTGATTGAAAACAAAATGAGTGTAACAGACCTTGCAGAATTGTTAAATAGCGAAAATAGATAGAGAGGTGGTTAGATGGCTTTATTTAAGACAAAACAAACCTTCCATTTTGAGTTTGAAGAGATTGATAATGTAAATACAACACTAATTGAATCGTTTGAAGAACTCTGCGACTGGGTAGAACTTGAAAATAAACGTTTATCTAACGCTGGTGGAACAGGAAGTGTCTTAGTCCTAAAAAAAGGCGATAGAGATGAAAAGGTTTATTCAGAAGTCCATATTCATTTTCCGTTTGAAAAAGATACAGAAGAAGTATTACTACCACTAGTATCTTCAAAAGGAGAGAAAAGAAAACCAGTAAAAGAAACCAAAGACATAAAAGCAACGGTAGTTGAAGAAAAATCCCCTAAAAAGGGTTCAAAGAAACCTTTGAAAGAGAAATCTATAAAAGTAAAAAAAGAACGCCAACCGTTTAATTTGAATAGATTAAAAGTTCCCTTGTTCGTTCTTTGTGCTAGTGGAGCGATCGCTTCAGGGGCAATTTTCCTTCCAGGTATCTTAAAACCAAAATATGAAACTTTGATACAAAAACAAGAATATGTGAAAGCTGTTGAAGAGTATCCTGAAAATAAAGAGAAGATTGAATCAATGCTTTTCGATAAAGGGCAGGAAGGTATTACTGACCTAGAAAAATATGTACAACAAACAGATTCTATTCAGGCGAAATTTGATTTAGCTTATTTAAAACAAAATTTTGAGAAGGTCGTGGATTTGAAAAATGAAGCTACTACACCAATACGAAAAACGGCTTTAGCGGTAAGTTTCGTAAAATTAGGAATGATTGATGAAGCCTATGAATTGAATCAGGAATTAGGAAGTAATCGTCTAAAACAATTAATTGTAGAAGCTTATGAAGTAAAAGCTATAGAAGCGTTAAAGGCATTGGATTTAAAGACTGCTGAAAGGATTCAAGATAAAATCCATCAATTGACCTTACAAACGAAAATTGAACATGTAACATCAGCTTTAAATGAGGAAAACAATCTAAAAAATAAACTCAGAGACAGCTCTCTATCTGACGAGCAAAAGGAAGCTTCTAATAAACAATTAAAACAAATTCAAGAAAAAATTGAAAAAATTAAAAAAGGAGTGTTTTAACTATGGAACAACAAAACAAAAAGAAAAATATTAAAGTTATTGGTGGTAGTGCTTTATTATTACTATCGCTAGGAGCATGTTCTATCTTTACGTTATCTCAACAAAGTAATCAAAATACACAAGTAGCTGTAGAAGAAACAACGACAACCTCAGTTGTAGTACAAGTAGAAAATAAACCTACTAAAGAAACACCACATACAGTATTGAAAGAAGAAGTAGTTGATAAGTTAGTAGAGTTAAGCTCACAACCTGTAGCTGAAGAAACTGTTAATACTATTATTGCAGTTGCAGAAGCTAAATTAACTCAGCCTGAAGAACTGGATAAAGTTGTTACATTAATTGAAAAACCAACTACAGAATTAGATAAAGTAGTTGGTTTAGTAGAACAAGATGATAAGAAACAAGATACCGTTGCGGTTCTTCCAACTCCAACAAAACCAACGGAAGAAAAGCCAACTGTTCCATCAAATGAAAATACGAAACCAACACAACCAACAGAAGATACAACAACAGAAAAGCCTGTTGACCCAGTTGTACCTGTAAATCCAACTGAACCAACAGCTCCAGTAACACCAACACAACCAATTGACCCAGTTGTACCTGTAAATCCAACTGAACCAGCAAGTCCAGCTACACCAGCACAACCGTCTGAAGAATTATCTGAAGATGAAAAACGTCTGGATATTAAAGAAAAAGAAGTAAACGGACAAACTGTTAAATATGCTACTGCTGAACCTGCTGTAGAAGAAGTTCCTGAATTAGATTTATCTAAACTAGACGCAAACAAAACTACTAATGAATTAAATCAATAAAAGAAAGGTTAGATTATTCTAACCTTTTCTTTTTGCTTTTTGATTGGAAGGGGGAAAATATGGATCAGAAGGAGATTGTACAAAAAGCAACCACCGATTCAGTCATGACTGTAAATAAATTATTAGTGTTTCTTTCAAGGTTATCAGGGGAAGGATTAGTAGAATGGTTTCAAAAAATGACTCCACTTGAAGGGGAAGTCGATGTATATAAATTTTTGAGCAGAAATCCATATGCAAAAGCAATACCGTTAGATGAAAAAGTTGACCTAGAGCATTTCAAGGAAGTGTTCAAAGAATACAACATTACATTTGCGTTCAAACAAGTCGAAAATGGAACAGAATTATATGTGCGTTCTCAGGATAGAAAAGTAACCGAATTAGCTTGTCAGAGAATCTTTAAAGATATTCTAACGAAGAAAATCGATATTAAAAAATATGTATTAAAAAGAAACAGTCAAACTTTCAAAGAAAAAGTAAATATGACCTACAGAAAACTGAATAAAACATCTCTATCTAACAAAAAGATAGAAATTGGAAATAGTATAAAAGGGAAAGGAAGGTAGATAGATGAATGGAAGTTAAACGTCCGTATGCAAAAAAAATTAAACCATACCTAATAGCTGGTTTGATATTGGGATTTGTAGTTTTTAACTTTATAAACTTTATCATTAGCTATCAAAAGCAAGTAGGTATGAATATAAGTTTACTTTTATTGGAAGAAGACACATACCTTAACTATTTAAAAACGTTTTATATGTATCTATTAAAATTCCATCCTTTTTCATTTTTAGGTGGGCTATTGACTTTTCTAGCTTGCTTAATGGGATATACCTACAATAACGATAAAGGTATCTATCGATTGAACGAAGAACATGGGTCAGCTCGATATGCGACTGAAAAAGAAATGGCAAAATTCGCAGATACTGATGACGATAAGAACATGATTATCTCACGAAATGTAAAAATGGGATTGTGGAATAATCGATTACCTCATAAGGTTCAAAAAAACAAACATGTTCTTGTTATTGGGGATTCAGGTTCATCTAAAACATTAGGTTTTGTTAAACCGAATATTATGCAAATGAATGGTTCATTCTTATGTACAGATCCTAAAGGGTTAATTGTACATGAAACAGGGAAAATGTTAGAGGAGAACGGATATAAAATTAAAGTGTTTGACTTAAACACCCTTATGAACAGTGACCAATTTAATGTATTTGAATATATTAAAAAAGAAATAGACGTTGATAGAGTTCTGGAACAGATTACTGAAGGGACTAAAAAATCTGATAAACAAGAGCAAGATTTTTGGATTCAAGCTGAAGCAGTATTTATTCGTTCGATGTTAGCTTTTCTATGGTTCGACAGTCATTTGAACGGATACAAAGCTGATATAACAATGATTGCGGATATGATACGATTATCAAAAGCACCGAACAAGAAATCGAAACCACCTATCGATGCCTGGTTTGAAGAACTTGAAGAAAAGAAACCAGGAAATTATGCGACAAAGCAGTGGCGATTATTTGAGCAAAGTTTTAACGGAGAAACTAGAGCAAGTGTTACCGCTATAGCTGCTGCAAGATATTCTGTATTTGACCATCAGGAAGTTAAAAATTTAGTTAGTAGAGATACAATGGATATCGAAAGTTGGATTGATGAAAAAACTGCCGTATTTATTTCGATTCCAGAAACAAATAGTGCGTATAACTTTCTTGCGTCCATCTTTATCTCTACAGTTATGGAAACTTTGAGATTTAAGATTGATAGTGTTCTGACTGGAGCAACAAAGTTAAAAGAAGGACAGGAACTACTATTTTTCCAATTCTTTATTGATGAATTTGCGAATATCGGACGTATTCCAAACATTGATAAAGCACTAGCAACGTATCGAAGTCGTAATATGGGAATCTGTATTATATTACAAGCGTTGGCTCAATTAAAAGCTATGTATAAGGATGATTGGGCGTCTATAGTAAATAACTGTGCAACCCTTCTATTTCTTGGTGGAGATGAAAAAGAAACAACAGAGTATCTATCAAAACGGATTGGTAAACAAACGATTAATATTAGAAATCGAACAAAATCAAAAGGACGTAATGGGGGTAGTGAAAGTCATAATAAAATGGCAAGGGATTTGTTAACACCTGATGAGATCGGAAGGTTAGAGGGAGATGAGTGTTTAGTATTTATCACTAAAGAACACGTGTTTAGAGATAAAAAGCTTTTAGCGTTTCAACATAAACGAGCTGATGAAATAGCGGATGACTATGAACACGATAATTGGTATGTATACAAACGATATAAAGATGAAATTGAAGAAATAGAAGACAACGTTATTTTTGAAGACATTGGATTCATAGCTTAAGACTAGGATTAAATACCTAGTCTTTTTTTAATCCCTTTTTGCCTTCAGGGCGAAAAGTAAGAAAGGGGCATAATGACTATGGAAATTATATTTAAAGGGAGTTCATACCCTGAATTAAATAGGATATTAGAAATGGGAAAAGGTTATCCATACAAAGAGATTGCAAAAAAACTCTATTCTTTTCAAGAAGAAATGAAAAGAACAGGGATATGTGATTTAGTTCTATTCGATAAGAATACTAATATCAATCATCAATTCTATTTTAATCTTCAGGATAGAGTAAGCATTTATGAAGCTATCGATAGAAGCTTACAGATTCCTGAAGGAGAAGAATATAAATTTATTAATGAACTTACTGTATTAGAAAAGATGGTGCATTTAGAAGAAGAACTAAAAATAGAGAAAGAAGAAGAACTTCAAGAGAGTCTGCTTGCTGGAGTTTCCTTTGAAGGGGTGGAAGAGAAAAGCACCTCACAAAAGCCTTTAGATAAAAAGAAGAAGTCCGCAATGAATCACTTTGAACGACAAGCAATGCTTGCGGAAATGAAGAAGAAAGATATTTTAAGCGTAGCTGAATCTTTGGGAATGGATTTAATCAAGATTGGCAGAAGTTATAAATGGAAAGACCATGATAGTTTTGCATTCGATACTCGAAAAAATACCTTTTATTGGAACTCTAGAGGTTTTGGTGGGGATTGCGTTAAATTGGTTCAATTAATCAAAGAGTGTAGCTTTATGGAAGCACTTAAGTTTCTAAAAGAAGGCGAAATTAAAGAACATAAAGAGGTTTATACACAGCGAAAATTCCATTACTACTTAAAAGACCATGACAATATTGACCTGGTAAAACAATACCTAGTGAAAGAACGAAAATTAGAACCTGCTACTGTAGAGTTTTTCTATAAAAATGGAATCATTGCACAAGCTGACTATAAGAATCCTAATACAAACCAGTATGAACCTGTATTAGTGTTTAAAAACCGTGATAAAGATGGAAAAGTTAAAGGTGTAGCAATACAAGGAATCACGAAAGATGAAGGAAACGTAGATAGACCATATTTAAAACGAACGCTAGGCGATGGATATTATGGGACAAAAGTGAATATTGGAAATCCCCCAACTGTACCAGGAGCGAGAAGTAGTGAAAATCCATTGAAGATTATTGCGTTTGAAGCTCCTATCGATTTAATGAGTTATTACGAGATATTCAAAGAAAAGATGGGCGATTGTATCTTACTTGCGATGAATGGCTTAAGAAAAGAAAGTATTTCTACAGCATTCTCAGAAATAGCTTTTCCTGGAGCAACCAATGAAACAATGAGAATCGGAGCATTGGATCACGTACAAAAAAATATAAAAGCAACTAATAATTTTAAATTTATACTTGCAGTCGATAATGATAAAGCTGGGAATGAATTTATCGAAAACTTTGATTTTGATAAATTTCCTGTAGTGAAACATTTGCCTGAATTAAGACCAGGGGAAATGAAATCTGATTGGAATCAAGTTCTTCAAAATGCAAAACAGCCCATACAAAATAAATTTTATGAACGTGTTGCTGAAGCAACAAACCAATACAAGGCTGAAGAATCAAGAGAACTTTATCAAGAAAAGAGATTGTAGGAGGAATAACAATGGAAGAACAATGGATACGAGAGTTGAAAAATGAGATTGAAACAGAAACAGCTATTAATGTTGGTTTTACTACTAATGTTATTGCGGAAATCATTAAAATAGAACCACTCTACTTGATGGACGTGATAGCAGATATGGGAGAACATTTAACCTTCCGTGCTAAAGAAAATGATTGGGGCATGTTTCAAAATATGCTTGTGACAGAAGCGGTTAGACATATGGACTTTGAAGACTTTACTAAAATTGCAAAGTATTTTTTCGGTTATCGAATGACAGAAGAGGAGATACTAGCTGAGCCAATTGAAATAACAAGGGAAAACTTCTTAGAATTTCAAAAGAATAGTAAAGAGCTGCATGAATTAAAATATTCCGTTCCTGATTTGAAAGAACGAGTTCATAAACGTACTCATTTTGAAAAGAAAAACGATAATGAAGTTGTTGCCTATGACCCTGTTAACAATTATCTTGCGGTAATCGAACCAGGAGGATGGGGTGACCCTCATCTTGAATTAGCCGATTATCTTATAAGCGATTATGGGCGTTCAGAGAGCAACGAAGAAGTGCTTATCAAATATCTAATGAACTATAACCCCAACCTCTTTAAAAACGCTGTAGAGGGCAAATATGACGAATCTGAGATGACCTATCAAGATTACTGGTTAGAGAAAATTGATAATAATAAAAAACAAACTATTACTGAAATCAATAACCTTTTAGAACCGTTAGGAAAGGAAGTCTATTCATACACAGGAAGAGGATATTTTCAAGGCGATGTATGGGAACTGTATTACTTAAAAGACGCTGAAGATAAAAATGAAAATATTGATTATTTCCTGGAACATACTGTTACAGCATATTACAGAGGTAGTCTATCGGAAGTCTCTATTTATGACGAAAACGATGAGTTTCTAGAGTTGTTCCTATATGACCGTGAACTAACCTGGAACGAAAGCCCTGAAAAATACGTGAATGAAAATGTAGAGTTTAGCGATAGTTATTTCGTAAATATGGATACAGCATATTTTTTAGAATCTATCGATATGGAAGTAACAAAAGAAGACATTGATGAGATTTGGAAAATGACAATGGAAGAAAGAGAAGCATATCTTTCTGAAGGAAAAGAAAAGCATATATAAAAACAAAAAATCCTTGATACATCAAGGAAACGTAAAAAAGTATACAAAAAAAGAAAGTTGCCTCACCTAATGGAACAATCAAGGCTTGTTCTGCCTGTACAACTTTCTAAATACATTATAAAGGAGAATTCCAAAAATGACAACATATAAACTAGTCACTATTGACCAAAGATTTACAGCTGAAACAATTGCTAGAACTGGTAGTGAACAATTACTAGAGAAAGCAATGAGAAGTTTTGTAGGCTTATATAACGAAGAAGAAAGTTGGTATATTCCTTTAAGAGCAAATTTAGGAAAAAAGAAAAAAGATACAGCTATTTTTAAAACGCCTTTTCCAACAACTAATCCTCACTTTAAAAATCCAGGACTTGATTTTGAAAAAGCTGTTTATGTTCCTGATCATTATGTTATGGAAATTAAAAATACATTACCTGAAGAACAATCTAAATTAATTTTTGAAAATCAAGAAGTTATTAGAAACAAGTTTGAGGACTATGTATTATCAGTTGATAGTATGGAAAAAGACAATAATAATTATTTATTTTCTACAGTCCCATTATTTCCTGAAGGAATTGAAAAAATTAAACAAATTCAGCAAGTTAGAGAAGAGATGAAATCATTTACTCTAAACAATACGGATAAAAAAGAAAATACTGAGTTAACTCAAGCAAATTCTACTGATGAATATCTAATTGCGGAGAAGTCTAAAACAGAAGAAAAAGGGAATAGTGAAGAACCTTCTTTAAAAGAATATAAATATATAACCGCTCGTATAGTAGAACTTGAACGAAAAACAGAATACGAAGAAGGCGATTTAGAAGAACTTGTTGCTTTAAGAAGTCGTGCTCAAAGTATTTTAACAGTAGAACAAAAAGAACATATTATAGAATTTTTAAAAACACAATCTGCTGGAGAACATATTAAAATCATTACTTCTGATGATGGTATGACTGATGAAATCTACTTTGGAGATACATTTATAGAAAAAAAAGTAAATCTTTTTGAAGAAAAAGCTTTCCATACATGGTCTAATTTTCTAATATCTAACTTTGAAACCACACCTTGCAGTATTAACTATATTGATTTAGAAAATGCTGGATATAACCCAAATACAGATATTAACTACTATAAAAACCATAAAGAAAACATAGATAATCAGGAAACCTATAAAAAGATTCTTGCAGTTGATAATGAGAAAGGAGTAGCTCTTCAGTATTCAATTCAAAAATATCAACTCCCTCAGTATAAGCTGATTGATAAAACAGGACAAACTATTGAAGATGAAACGATGCACATGGAATTAGATAGCACCAAAAACTATTTCTTTAATAGAAACTATTTTAACCCACTTGATGAGTATGAATTAGATTTAATTAACAATAAATATGAAGAATATACTTTAACAGATAATGAACAAGAAATTGAAAAATTTCAAATTCCTTTATCAGAAACTAAAAAATCTGAATCTGTTATCCATCCAAACCAACAAATAAATATAATGACTTTAGAAACAGCTATTACCAATAAAGATTATAAATTTTTAAAAGAACATTTAGAAAAGGGGATTGAAAGCTATCTCGATAGTGACACATATAAAAAATTCCTAGCTTGTTTTAGTTCTTTTAATGATTATAGTCAAAAAAATATGCGATTATTACTCGCTCAGTTGCCAACTGCAACAATGGTCGCAAAAGCTTCAGATTGGAAAAATCTTGGACGTTTTCCAAGCAAAGGAACAAAAGCTTTACGGATCTATGGACCGAATCCTGAATATAAAAAAGATGAAGAAGGAAATTATTTAAAAGATGAAAAAGGTAAAAAAATTCCAACAGGTAATATTGCTGGATGGAAATTAGTTCCTGTATTTGACGTTAGTCAAACACATGGGAAAGAACTTCCTAAACCTATTTACGAACTAACAGAAAATTTTAAAGAACCAAAACACTTCCTTTCAATCTTTAATGCGGTAAAAAGCTGTACAACAGCTTCTATCTCATTACAAGAAATCTCTCGAGAAGGAGTGAGAGGTTTTTATAATCGAGACACAAATTCTATTGTGATTCGTAAGGGAATGAACCAATACCAAACATTAAAAACAGAAATTCACGAGGTAGCTCACTCGATTCTTCATCAAAAAGCTTCTGAGTTTATTTCCAAAGAACAAAAAGAATTTGAAGCTGAAAGTGTAGCCTATATTGTTTGTCAGAATTATGGGGTAGATACTTCAGATTATACATTTGCATATCTTTCTTCATGGACTAACAAAGGGGAAAGGATTGCGGATTTTGAAAGTTCATTAAAGACAATTACCAATACTGCAAGAGAGATTATTAAGAAAATCGACAAAGAACTTTCTCAAGAACTTACCATAAAGGAAAATAAAATTGAAGAGCGTACAAATAAATTTTCAGTCCGATTACAAAATGCACAAAGACAATTAGAGAATCCTTCAGAAAAGACAGTAACTCAATCGATGGAGAATGCAAATGTAAAAAAGTAGAAAAAAACCTCAAGTAAAAGACTTAAGTAAAAGAAGTCAAGAAGCTGTCGCAAGAGGTATAAGAAAGAAAAATGAAAGAAAAGAGGAAGAATAATATGAGTAATACTTTTGATGACAAAGCAATCCAAAGTGCAAAATTGGTTTTAACAATTGACGATGTAGATAAAAAAATTAAAAGAGGAACATTAGCTGAAGAGATAAATGACATGATTCACTACATCGAAGCTCATCAGATTGATGGTTTAGAAATTGATGAATATAAAGAAGGATTACAATTAATCCGAAAGATGAATCAAGAAGATTATCCACAATTTTTAGAAAATGTTTCTCAGGAAATCAAATTAGAACATAAATTTATGACTGACCCTTCAGTAGAAGAACCGTTTTAAAAAAACGGAGAAGATTAAAAGATAACAGAAAATTATTTTAGTACATTGACAAAATGTACTAAAGAAGTTTTCGTTTTCTTCAGCATAGGGGATTGGGGATTTCCCCAAAAATTATAAAGAGTCGTCATTCGTGAGAGTGGCGGTTCTTTATAAAATTCGTAAAAGGACAGCCTTTTACCATGCTTGCAATAAGCAAAAGGAGCTAGCGACGTTTGCTTGGAAATCTTGATTTCCATTTTTAAGAAAAGGGGGGCTAGGGGGAAAGTACGTTTCCCCCATCGGTTTAAATGAGTGAAAAACAAAATAGAGTTAGAAAGCAAAAAAGAACATTTAGATTAACTGAAGAAGAAAACGACTTGCTAAAAAGAAGAATTAATGATAGTCCCTATGATAATTTCCAAAACTATGCAAGGCATATGTTATTAGCTGGAGAGATCCATTATGTAGATTATAGTGAATTGCAACAATTAAAATGGGAAGTAAATAAGATTGGGAATAACATTAACCAGATGGCGAAGCTTGCCAATCAGTTTGAAGAAATTTCTCAAGATGATATTGATGACTTACTGGATTTAATCCATCAAGTAGAGTGGTTGGTTAGCAATAAATTGAAAGATGAAATTTCAAAAGAAAGGGAAACGAATGGTATACACGAAACATTTTAATATCCGTAGTGAAAATAATTTAAGAATCGCTAAACGATATATAGAGAATGCAGAAAAGACATTAGTCAGTTCTGTAGATTCTCATTTAGAACAGTTATTTCCATATGTGACAAACGATGACAAAACCATTTCAAAACAATTAGTCTCTGGACATCACATTGTTAATGTATATAATGCAACTGAAGAATTTTATGCAACTAAGGAAATGGCAGTCAGAAGAAGAGGAACAAAACTTGAATTTGACCCTACAACAGGAAAAATGATTTTAAATAAAAAAACAATTGAAGAAGATAGAAGAGGTGGAAAAGCAATTCTAGCCCACCACTTAATTCAATCCTTTTCGCCTGACGATAATTTAACACCTGAACAGATTCACGAAATTGGAAGAAAAGTAATGGATGAGTTTACAGGTGGAGAATATGAGTATATCATCGCTACTCATATCGATAAAAACCATATCCACAATCACATTATTATGAACTCAACTAATTTTATGACAGGTAGAGAGTATCCTTGGAAAGTTATTCAGTTGCAAAATGGAGAATATAAAAATGTATCCAAAGAAAACTTTGAAAAGATTTCGGACAAGCTTGCTTCAAAAGTTGGAGCAAAGATTATTGAGAAAGAACCTAAGTTGACCAGAAAAAAATATACGCAATGGCAAGTGGAAAATATTTATAAAAGTAAAATTAAAAAGCGTATTGATTTTCTATTAGCACATTCTAATGACTTAGAAGATTTCATCCAAAAAGCTGAAGCGTTAAATTTGAAGGTTGATTTCAAACAAAAACATTCACGCTTTAAATTATTAGATGAACCACAAACGAGATATACAAGAGGGAGGGTTTTAGATAAAGACAATCCTGAAAAATATAGCAAAGAATATATTGAAGAAAAATTAAAAGAGAATGATTTGAATTATTCGATTGCAGCAGTCCAGGATTTATATAAAGAAAATATTAAAGTAAAAATAGATAGTTATGACTATCAAATTAAAATTAGTGAATGGCAAATAAGTCATAAAACAGAAAAAGGATATTATATTGATTTAGATTTTGGAATCCATAATAGAGGGCAAGTCTTTGTACCAGCATTTAAAATCGATCCGTTCGATGAAGGTTATTATCTATATCTTAAGAAAACAGATTTCTTTTATTACACAAGTAATCATCAGGAACAACAGAATAAATATATTCCAGCTGATACGTTGAAGAAACAATTAATCATTAATAATGGAAGTAAGGCACTCTATAGAGAACCAGTAATAGAACGATTAAATGATATTGTAGATGCTATAAACTTTCTAGCAAAAAATGAAGTCTATGACAGTAATCAACTGGAAAACCTTGAGAAAAAGTTACAAGCAACATCAGAGGAAGCATACAATACATTGAAACAATTAGATAGTAAAATTGGCGATTTGATGAATGTAGCAAAAGAATTATTGATGTCTGAAGAGAATAGAGTAGAAATAGAAAATATTCAAAATCTTTTAGTTGAAAATGGATTAGGAAAAAATACAACATACGATGATTTGATAGAGAAAATTGAAAGCTATCAAGAAACAAGAGATTTACTACACGTTGAATTTGAAGCAACATTAAAAGATATTGAGAAATATAAAAAGATTAAGTATGTATCCCATCAATATGAATCTGAAGAAAATAAAAATCGTCCAAGTTTGTAAGCTTGGACGATTTACTTCAGATATAAAGAATATATCTTACTATTTGTAATGTTATCTGAATTTTCTATATTATTTATAATTCAAACTTTGAAATAGTTCCCCCTAAACTCAAAATTTGTTTGCGTATATAGATTAATACAGTACTTAAGTTATCTACTCTTTCTTGAGAAGAAAAATATTTTGCATTAAATATCGCATTTGTATAATTCTTTTCGCATATTTTGTAACGTTGTAATTCAGTAGCTTCTCCTCCAGCTAATTTGGAATAAGTGAATTGTACAAATCTCTCTTTAAAACCATTAATAGTTTCCATCTCAGGGCTTTGTGGTCTTAAAAAATTTGTGTAATGTGCTTTTGATACTATTCTTTTCATTTTTATTTCCCTCTTCCTGTTTATGATTTCTTTAACCTCAAATATATCTCTATTTATGTTAAACAGATTATTAAATTTAAAATTCAAAAACATCTTTCTTTGTTTTATAGTTTCTTAAGTAGCAATTAGCTTTATTATCAATTATATTGATGAATCTATATTTTTCAATTTCTAATGTTTCAATAAATTGTACAATCGATTCGATTTTATTTTCAATGATACTTATAAAATCTAGTTTTGAACATTTTACATTTACTAAAAGCCTTTCCGAATTGTTTAGATCATGATACATATTATTTGCAGAATGGTTTGATAATCTTAATTGAAATCGTTCATAGTAACGGTATGCAGAATCTAAATGGTACGAAATACTCCATGATGGATTATCGGCAAAATATTCCTTAATCTCGTTCATATTTTGTGCGTATTCTTTTCGTTTTGTATCTGACAATGAAAAACTACGCTTCCTATATGAATTATAACGTCCTTTATTAAACAAGTAAATCACTCCTTAACTTTATCTTGACTTTATAGTTATTTTTGTAAAGTTCTAATTTTAAAATAATCCATGTTTTGTTATTCTCGTGTAATCATTCGTAAAATATGCAAAGCGTCGCTGTACGTATTTTCCCTCAATATTAAAGAAATATCGTCTAAGCTAACAAACTGATTTGTATAAAAAGCATTGTCCGTAAATGAAAACAATAAATCAGCAGTATGTTCTTTGTATTTTTCTAAAGATAAAGCTAACTCGTAAGCTCTATCTAATGTATCTACTCTAATATAATCCACAATAAACATACATGTTCCAGGCTCAGTAACTACTAACATATATTTCTTTATTTTGTTTTCAAGTCTATGGTTTTTAATAAAGTTTGCAATCTGCGTTTTATCATAATTTAGTTTCATGTGATATTCCTTCTTTCAAATAAATTTACCTTACACTTTTCTCATGAATGAAGCTGTGAGGAAGTGTCAATGAATGAGTGTATAAATGTCTGACTGAGCGATAGCGAAGGAATTTATGCCACGAAATGAAATTGACAATGACGAACAGCGAATTACCACCGTCACTTGTGACGGATAGGATTTCTTTTCGCCTTCAAGGCGAAAAGTTGCTTAAGCCTGCCCCTGGAACGGTGGTGGAGGTTGGAGTGAGAGGGGCAGGAGAGCGATTTGATTAAAAACGGTAATTTCTATGATAGAGATTGCCACAAATTTTAACTTTTATACATACTCAACAGGATATGAAGGAAGCTAAAAAAGTTGTTAAAACAACTTTTTTAGCTTCCTTGTTTATTTTGAATAGCACTCAAACCTATCGTCAGAATGTGGATAGTATCTTAAACGATACGTATCTCCACCTGTTTCACCCGTTACTTCCACAAAATCAGGTGTATAGATTTCTTCATAAACAATTTCAAAGTCATCTAGTATAAGTTCTCTTAAAATTCGTTTTTGTTTTTCTGTTAAGTTCATACCTTACTCCTTCTTTCTTTAATATTCTTCACATTGCTTTTTAAAAAGATATGCTAGGTCTTCTAGTTTTTTAATTACTTTTCTTTCTAATACCTTCAAACCTTGATGAATAATTCCTATCAATTCTTTTTCATTTCTAATTACAGATAATGTAAGTCCATTCCACTGTAGCATTTCAATCTTTCTACCAGTAGGGATTGTTTGTAAATGTTCATAATATCTATCTGCCATTTCAATATATTCTTCCATAGTAAATACCTTCTTTCTATTTATTACCAACAACTTCAAATTCAACATCGAAAAAATCATCTGTATCTAAAACAATGTCTTCATTGCTATATTGTTTGATAATCTTATCCAATGCTTCCGCTTTATCAACGGCTTCAACCTCAATAGTACGAATGTATTCTTCTTTGATTATAACTTTGTATTTTTCCATCTTTTTTCCTTCTTTCATTAAATGTTTGTAAGAAATACCTTACACTTTTCTCATGAATGAAGCTGTGAGGAAGTGTCAATGAATGAGTGTATAAATGTCTGACTGAGCGATAGCGAAGGAATTTATGCCACGAAATGAAATTGACAATGACGAACAGCGAATTATATACCGTCACTTGTGACGGAAAACATTTCTTTTCGCCTTCAGGGCGAAAAGCTGCTTAAGCCTGTCCCTGGAACGGTGGTGGAGGTTGGAGTGAAAGGGGCAGGGAAGAAACTAAAAATAATTGTGTAAATGAAATATAGATTTATATACTCAACAAGAAGTATCGTTTTGAGGAGAGTATTATGTTTAACGAATTTGAGTTTGAAAATAAAATGCAAAAAATACTAGAAAGGGAATTTCACGATACAGTAACTCAGATCGATAACAGTTTGTATATACAATATACGGCTATGAAATGGAAATATGTTAAGACGGCAAAAAGAACGGTTATATTTCCTTTTGGAGAAGTCACAATAGAGCGAAAATGTTATAAAAAAGGGTACGACTATATTTATCCATTAGATAATTACTTGAATCTAGAAAAGTATTCTCGATATTCAAATGGTTTTCTATATATGGTTGCAATGCTATCTACAAAAATGAGTTATAGAGAGGTTGTGAATACTATAAGAATCATGAAGGGGATTTTTATTACAAAAGATACCGTGTTAAAATCTGTGAAAATGGCAACTCAATTATATAAACAAAAAGAGGACTATGATTATTATCAAGAAGAAATATTAGAAAAGAAAAGAGAAATCAAAGTGTTATATATCGAGGGCGATGGTGTTATGCTGAAGACAAAAACAAACGATAGACTTAGAACGGATATAACACATTATATAGTTCATGAAGGAAAAGAAATCGAATATGGAAATCGATATAAGTTAATTAATAAAAAAGAAATCATAGCAATTAAAAACAGTGAAGCAAAAGAAAAATTAATTCATTATATAGACCAACATTACAAATTTACAAAGGAAAGTTGTTTAATATCTAATAGTGATATGGGCGTTGGTTATTCGGCACAAGTATTTCGTGAAATTGCCAAGGTGTTTAAAATAAGACATGAACATTTTTGGGATAAGTATCACTTGTATCAAGAAATAGAACTCTTGTTATCACGTTTGGAAGAAGACAAACTCATTACATTATTAAAGGAATCGATACATCTACATAAGAAAAAACAATCAATAGTTATATTGGAAACAATTGAGTCATTAGTTGAAGATGAAAACTATCTCAATCAAATACAATTATTTAAAAGGAAACTTATAAAAAATTTCCCTTATACAAAAGAACCTCATTTAAGAGGTCTAGAAGAAAGTTGTTTAGGAATCATTGAATCGCAACATTGTAAAATAACAAATCGAATGAAAAACAGAAAAATGTATTGGTCAATGAATGGGGCAGAAACAATGGCTAAAATGATTATAGATTCAAACAGCGATGAATTATGGACTTTGTTTATGGGGGAATGGAGAAAAGAGTATAAAAAGACACAAGAAAAGTATCTTGCAGCAAGTTGTTATCTGAAAGATTTCAAACAAAATTCAACAATACAAACGGCAAAATATTTTCCAGCAACTCAATGGTTAAAAACGTAAACTAAACGCCGTAAAACATCACATAAACCTTGCATTTACGAGAGGAATATGTTAATATTTAATTGTGATAGATAGATGAAATCTATGAAAAATCACAACCTTTAAAAATCCATTCTTTCATTAAACCTATACAAAATTCTTTCTAAACTAAATCCCAGACACACACAAGTATATCTTTTCAGTTGCAAACCAAATCTGAATATGATAAATTAATATCACTGTTGAGCGAACGTTCGCTTATAAAACAGTTTCAAAAAACTTTGAAAAAGTTGAATAAAAACTGTTGACAGTAAAAATGTCCTATGATAGGATATAGAAGTTGTTGCAAAACAACGATTGACCTTTGAAAACTGAACAAAGAAGACGAACCAAATGTGTAGGGACTTCATTATTTTTAATGAAGAAACAACAATTTCTTATCTCTTAAAGAGATACAATAAGTCAGTAATTAAAATGAG
>NZ_JVBO01000018.1:0-73582 GCF_001073445.1 Granulicatella sp. 572.rep1_STHE
TGTTCTTTTCTCAAGGCTCTCAGTTTTTTTATAACAGCAATTTCAGCCTCTAAATATGCATTTCGTTCACGCAAACGAATTAATTCTTCTCGTTCTGATTCTGAAAGGGTATCTGATACAAGTTTTTTATTCATAACAGGCTCCTTAGATAATGCTTGTCCACTTTTCTCATTCTTTAGACCATTATATCCATAAGTTAGATACTTGTGAACCCAAGAACTTAATAATCCGTGATTAATTCCTGCTGGAAAAGAAACCTCTGTAAGAGTTTTCCCATTTAAAACCTGTAGAACAAATGTCAATTTTTCTTCTTGTGACCATTTTCTCTGCTTTTTAACGCGCTCTAACCCCTTAGGGCCGTGAATTTTTTCAATTTTATCCCATTCTACTATTTTTTTCCGAAAACTACTCTTCATAACTTTTTCAGGCGTTTCGGCCCATATTCCTTGTCGATATAATTCGACACATTTCATTTTGAACTCTGATGAGTAACGCATAATAAATACCCCCTTTACTGGTTTGTCCAGTAAAGGGGGTACATATCAGAAAACCAGCCTCTTTTTCATATTATTCAATATAAAGTGTTTTATCTTTTAAGCGGAATTTTGTATCTGCAGTGATTGTTTCACCCGTTAATACAAGAACATCTTCCCCTTTTTTAGTTTCATCAACTACACGCCATTCGCCATCTTTTTTCACGACTAAAACATTGTAGTTTTGATTACGATCTTGGTCATTCGTTGGAATTACATGAGCATCTGTTACACCTGCTAATTCAACCGCTTGATCCACATCGCTATCTTTCACAATTAAATATTTGCCATCTAATTTAACAATGTTATATCCATCTTCAATTTCTTTATTCATTTCAGCATTTTTTAATTTTTCAATGCCTTTAGCAATGTTTCCAGCCTTTTTCGCAGCATCTTTTAACTGTTCACTAAGTTTATTTTTCGCATCTTCATCTATTTTTTTTGTTGCTTCTTGTACAGCTTTTGCATTTTCAATTTGCTGTTGTTGTGCTCTATTTCTTTCTTGTTTGGCTTCATATCTTCTATAACGACTGTACGCAACACCTACAATCACGATAATCGAAATGATAATTCCTAACCATTTTCTTCCTTTTGATTCCATGTATTCTTCACTCCTAGTAAAATATAATATAAGTATAACATACCTAACTCTTTTAAGTAAATATATTCATTCCACAAAAAAACACTTTGCAAAATACAACTTGCAAAGTGTCATCATGAATTGTTTACTGAGTGGGTTCTGTAGAAATACCACTTGTATCTGGTGTTTGAGGTGTCATCACCTTTGGAATCAAATCTACCGTAAATGTAGTACGGCTATCGCTCCAAGGAACACCATAAACTCTACCTGAGTAAACCCAATCTTGCTTACCTTCTTCAAAGGCTTTTGAAGACTCATCTAGTTTATCTCTCATATACTGGATAGCCTCTTGGTAAGTTTCAAAATCTTTATTACTATTACCTAACGGAATTAAGCGATAAGCTGCAGTCGTCACTTCAGTCGTTTCCGTAGTAGCAACTGTAGACGTAGACGTTACAACATCTCTTTGAACAGTCGTTGGCTCAGTTGAAGTGACCGCGGCGGATTCCTTTGTTTGAGGAAAGGATTTTTCAGTGGTTGGCATCTCCTGACTTGCTGCGACAACCGCCTTTGTTTCTTGATTTGGTATTTCAGGCGCGACTTTCTTTTCCTCAGTGGTTACAGCTTCTGTCGTTGGAGCTTCTACCGTTAATGTGGTCGAAGACTCTTCAGACCTCTTTTGAGCTACTTCTTTTTTTTCTGCTTTCTCGGAATGATTTGGAGAATGTGACGATGTGGCATCTGTCGTTTGCATTTCTACAACTTGAGTTACTTTTGGCAAGGGACTCAAATCTTGAGATAGCGCATATACTCCAGCAAGCATCGCTAAAGATAGGCCTAGCGCTATTCCCAATTGACTCGCAAAGCCTAATGATTTAAAACCTTCTTGTAATTTTGCTAAAAATGCTTTCATCGTCCATCCCCTTTCTCCTTTTATTTTTATTCAAACTATTATACCATATTTTATCATATTTGTAGAATGAAAAAAGTATGATATCACAAAAATCACGATAATTCCAATACTCTTAGGGCTAAATTTTCAAAATTTAACTTTTGAAAAAATTCACATTTTTCCATATACTTTTATGCACTTACATTATATATGAAAGTTGTTTCAATTGCCAGACAATTCCACCACAAAGGCTTGCCACGGAGAAAGCTTATAAGCGTGTAAATCTGTAATCTCATCCTCTGTATTTGCGACTAAAACCTTATCAAATCGGGCATTCACAGTGATTTCTTCCTCAGAATCCGATAAATTCACGACCGTCAACCATCTTTCTTCCCCGAGCGTGCGATAATATGCAAACACATTAGAATGAGTCTCAAGTAGCTCATAATCGCCCCCAACAACGATTGGATGGTCTTTTCTAAGCTGAATCAATTTTTGATACGTATGGAATACAGAGTCTGGATTTTGGAGTTCCGCCTCTACGTTAATCTCTTTGTAATTTGGATTGAGCGCTAGCCAAGGTGTCCCCGTCGTAAATCCACCATTTGCTTCGGCAGTCCACGGAATTGGTCTACGCGCATTGTCTCTGCCTTTTGCATTTAGAGACTCCATAATGGATTCAACGCTAAACCCTCTTTCGATACGATCATGGTACATATTAATCGACTCGATATCATCCAACTCTTCAATGCTAGAAACTGGCGTATTCGTCAATCCCAATTCTTCCCCTTGGTAAATATAAGGCGTCCCTTTCATCATATGTAATAAAATGGCAAAAGCTTTGGCACTGCGAACACGATATTCCTTATCGTTCCCCCAGCGGGACACGATTCTTGGTAAATCATGGTTATCCCAGAACAGAGAGTTCCACCCTTCATCTCCAAGTTCTGTTTGCCATTTTGAAAGAACCGCCTTTAATTCACTTACATCGAGCGGTTTAAGGTCCCATTTTTCTTTACCAGGTTCATTATCTAAGAGCGAATGTTCAAACTGAAAGACCATCGATAATTCATGACGTTCTGGGTTTGAATAGAGTTTCGCGATTTCTGGTGTCGCTCCCCATGTTTCCCCAACGGTCAATAAATCTTTATCTCCAAAGGTCGCTTTATTCATTTCTTGTAGGTATTCATGAAGTTTTGGACCATTTGAAGTAATCCCTTCTAAAGGAATTTTCCCGATTAAATCAATCACGTCCATACGGAATCCACCAACGCCTTTATCAATCCAGAAATTCATCATGTCATAGACTTCACAGCGAACTTTTTCATTTTCCCAATTTAAATCTGGTTGTCTTTGACTAAATAAATGCAAGAAATATTGACCACTTGCTTCATCGTATTTCCATGCACTTCCTAAGAACGTAGACTGCAAATCGGTTGGCGCTCCCCCATCTTCTGCAGGGTCCGCCCACACATAGTAATCACGATACGGATTGTCTTTTCCTTTTCTTGATTCAATAAACCAGTGATGTTCATCAGACGTATGATTCACAACAAGGTCCATCACAATTTTAATGCCACGTTTATCGGCTTCGACGATTAATGCTTCCATATCCGCCATCGTTCCAAACTCGTCCATGATGTCTTCATAGTCAGAAATATCATAACCATTATCGTCATTTGGAGACTTGTAAACTGGAGAGAGCCAAATCGCTCCAATTCCAAGTGAGTGTAAATAATCGAGCTTCTCAATAACCCCTCTTAAATCACCAATCCCATCTCCGTTTGAATCCTTAAAACTACGTGGATAAATTTGATAAACGACGACTTCTTGCCACCAATGTTTTTCCATAATAATCTCTCTTTTCTTATTTTTTAACTAATAACTTTAAAATTATTAGTTTCAGTGCAATCGATTGAATACATTCTCATTTTAATTATACTAAACTTTCTCTTTTGACAGAATACTATTCATTAAGTAATTTTAATTACTCTAGCGCTATGTATTCTGTTCTAATGTTCGACTAACTTTTAACAATTGCTTTGTCCGTTGAATTTGGCAAATGCTGAGAACAAGAAATAGGCTCATATATAATATAAAAATGAAAAAGGTAGTTGATAATCCAGCTATTAAAACTGGGATTAGTAACCAGAATAAAGCAACCGTGTTCTCCAAAGGAAAAGCAATTCCTGTCTTAAAAGATGCTATTAACTGTTGTTTCAAATCCCCTTCATAACGAGCAATCCAATAGTACCCCCACTGAAAAATTTGAATCCAAATGAGGGTTAAAAAGATTGTCCCCATCAAAACAAATAAATTCCCATCTATGTGCATCAAATAATATCCATTGATGCACAAAAGCACAGCTACCATTAATTGAATTATCCAAACTATAGTCCCTTTCTTAAAATTGCTTTTAAAAGCACGGAAAAACACTCTCGTCACGTTCGTATCAGTATACTCAATTAATTGAATAGATACTGTATGTGCAGCTATTTGTGAAGCACCAATTGTTACAACAGGTAAACTAGTTAGCAAAATCATAAAATTAAGCACCAAATAATTCCAGCATTTATTCATCACTCGAAAGAAAACATTATCTAGTTTAAAAAATTCATTCATTTCTCTCTTACTCCTTCACAGCGCCTACAACAATACCTTGAACAAAGTATTTTTGTAAGAATGGATAAATAACTAATAACGGTACGATAGCAACCACAATCTTGGCAGCATTCAAGTTTCTGTTTGAAACGGATAGTAAAGCTTGTAACTGTTGTGTTGACATACCACCCGCTTTTTGCAACGTTTCAGCAATATTTACGGATAATGATTGAATATATGTCATTAAAGGATAATTTTCGACTTTTGTGATATAAATTAAACCTCCAAAGAAGTCATTCCAACTACCGACAATACTGAATAATGATACGGTCGCTAAAGATGGCAATGAAATCGGAATATAAATTCGTGTTAAAATTTGCCAAGGATTAGCCCCATCCAGTAGTGCAGACTCTTCTAATGATTTTGGTACACTTCTGAAGAAGTTCATTACAAGAATAACACTACCAATTGGAACAGCGCCTGGTAAAATAAGTGCCCATACACTATTGATAAGTCCTAAATAACGAACAACTAAATAACTTGGAATCATACCACCACTAAAGAGCATCGCAAACACCATAATATTCATAAAGACTTTCCTTGAACGAAATACCTTCACAGATTTTGATAATGGATATGCCAATGTCACTATCATAAATAAATTAATGATTAGCGCCATTGCAACCCTAAACACACTAATTCCAAACGAACGCCAAAATTGCGCATCATTAATGATTTTTTCATACGCAGCAAACGTAAATTCCTCTGGCCATAACCCAACTTTATTAGACGCTACCGCTTGTGAACTACTAAAGGATAGCGAAATAACATTCATTAATGGGATTAAGCATGATAAAGTCAGTAAGATAACGACAACATAAATGATAAATTGTCTTATTCCAAATTTTTCTTTCATGGTTATCCCTCCTAAAACATAACGCGGTTCGTAACTCTTTCGGAAAGCTTATTCGAACCAAAGATTAAAACTAATCCTACAATCGAACGCACTAATCCGACAGCCGCACCCAAACTATAATCTCGACTAAGTAAACCAATACGGTATATATACGTATCGAGAACATCCCCGCTGGCGTAAACTGGTGGAGAATACAAGTTATATACTTGATCAAACCCTGCACTAAGAATTCCTGGCAACGCAAGAATAGTAATCAAAATGATAAATGGCATCATCCCTGGAATCGTTACATGTCGAACCTTTTGCCACCATGAAGCTCCATCCATCGTAGCTGCTTCATATAATCCTGGATCGATAGAAGTAATCGCAGCTAAAAAGATGATTGAATTATATCCGAACCCTTTCCAAACATCTGTCCAAATAAGCAAATGTGGAAAGACACTATTTTTCCCTAGAAAATTAATTGGTTGCAATCCGATACTCTGCAGTAATTGATTTACTGTTCCATCTAAACTAAAAAGGTTCACTATAACGCTTGCCAAAATTACCCATGATAAGAAATATGGAAGATATACTATGGTTTGCATCGTACGTTTCATCCATTTTAATCGAATTTCATTTAATAAAATGGCAAATGCTATAGGGATGATAGTATTCCAAATAATTTTCCCAATCGCTATAAACATTGTATTAAAAGTTACTTGCCAAATATCTGGTAAATTGAAAATGTATTTAAAGTTATCTAATCCGACAAAAGTTGAATTAAGAAAACCTTTTGCTGGTTTAAAATCTTGGAAGGCCATTACAACCCCAAACATTGGAATATAAGAGAAAATGAAAATGAAGATCATTCCAGGGACAATCATCCCCAAGAAAAGCCATTGGTCCTTAGAAAGCCACGATTTACGTTTCTTTTTCTTATTGTCAGGTTTTGTAGTTGTCATTTCCATATTCAACCCCTCGCTTTCTCATAATTTAATCTAAACAAAAAGCCTGAAACATTCGCTCTGCATCAGCCCTATTTTAAGGAGATTCACTTAAGGAAAAATGACTTCCCCTAAGCGCTCGTCTGCGTATCCTTATTGCTGTATGAGACCGTCTGCTTCGGCTTTTTGTTCAATACCTACTTATTTCAAATAAATATTGGTTATAGTGTTTTCCACTCATTATTTTTATTGTTTATTAACAATTTCTTGCATTTCATTAATGATTGCTGAACCACCTTGTTCATTCCATGTACTTACGTATTTATCAAAATCATCAAGTGATTGTTCGCCAGTCACAAATTTAATAAAGTTTTCTTCTTCTAATTTGCCGATTTGAGCACCATTACGTTCAGTTGCTTTTACTTTTTGAACAATTGAAACAGGTTTGATTTCTTTATAAATTCCTTCATTACGAACCCCACCCATTACATCACGAACTGCTAATAAGCGTGAAGAGTATACTGCAAATTCTGTAGGGTCAGAAGCTTTCGGATTATCTAAATAAGCTTTAATATGCTTAGCATTATTCTTCACTGTGAAGTTATGAATATCATCAATACTAGATTTTCCTTCAGCAGCATTAGAAGCAGTCACTGCATCATCAATTTCACTTAGATTTTTGAACATTTCAATATTCATAGGACGTACTGAACCATCAACTGCTTTTTGAGCATATTGATAAATTTCAGGGAAATCTTGTTCCATATTATTATCATTTGGCACTTCGTCAAAGATTAGATTCAACATCTTAATTAAAGCTTCTGGATGTTCAAATCCTTTTCTTACTACAACAAAGCCACCAGCACCTGGTTTTTGAACACCACTAACTTTTCCATCTTTACCTTCAATAGCATATGGAGTATATAGAGCATCACGATTTGCTGTTCGAGTTTGTACAAGAGTCCAATCTGGGAAATGCCATGGACCAGTAACAATACCAATTTCACCATTGATATTCATCGCATTGATATCATCATAAGTACGTGTACCAACTTGATTATCTAGAATTCCTTCTTTATAAAGCTTGTTCAAATATCCAAGAGCTTCTTTCATTTCTTTAGTATTTGAACCATATTCAATTTTTCCACTATCCGTTGGTAAATAAACTTTAGGATAAGCACCAAAAGCATTCATAATTGGATTAGCTGTATACGCTGTTCCACCGTGGTTATCAGCAGAAAGCCAAGGTGTGAAAGCAAGTCCTTTTGTATTCCCTTTTCCACCAGCATCTTTATCAATAAAAGCTTTGGCAGTCGATTCAAGTTCATCCAATGTAATTGCATGGTTGCCATCTGGATCGAGCTTAATTCCTAATTTATCTAACCAATCTTGACGAATCCATACAAGATTTGGTCCGAAATCATTTCCGACCCCTGGAACTGCCATTAATTGTCCATCAATAGTTGCTGCCTTTAATTGAAAATCATCAAAGGATTTGTAAACTGCTTTAATATTGTCGCTAGCATATTTATTAAAAACATCAGTTAAATCTTCGATAAGGCCATTATTCGCTAATTCTTCTAACTCGTCTCTATCTACCGTCATAATATCTGGTAAATCTCCGGAGGCAATCGCAAGCGCTACTTGGCGATCATAATCATCCCCGTTCGCTTCAAAAGCGCTTTCAATTGTGATGTTAAGTTTATCTTTGATTAAGCGACGATAGGCATTATTTGCATATGAATCTCCTTCTGGTAACTTCGAGTTTGGTTGTGTTTGTTGTCCAATCTTCATTGTGATAGGTTCATTTTCTTTTGCATCATTATTCTTATCGCTAGTCGTGTTATTCCCACAAGCCACTAAAACCATCGGTGCTATTAACGCGAGTGCGGCTCTTACTTTCTTGCTCCAATCATTTTTCATGATTATCATCCTCTCTTGTTTTCATCATTTTCTTAACAAAAAAGTTCTCTATAGCTTTCTAATGGGCAATACATGTCGTTTAGGATTTTTACTTAAACGTTTACGTAATGTTCACAATAACTCCTATAACGTTTTTACAGAAGCTCTTTCAACTAATTCGAACGGTATTATTTCTGAACTGATTTTTTCTTTAGTACCAATCGACAATATTAGACGACTACAGCCCAATTTTCCCATCTTATAAAATGGTTGAGCAATAGTGCTGATTGGTGGTGATGACATGTAAGAAATCTTTGAATTATCATATCCAATTACAGAGATGTCATCAGGTACAGATTTCCCAATTTCGTAACATCTAGAAATAATTCCTAATGCCGTTTCATCACTAACACAGAAAACTGCTGTTATGGGATTTTCTAACTGACTGAATGCATCCATTGCTTTTTTACCCGCATCAAAACTAAAGTCTCCATACTGAATTCTTTGGTTATCTAGTGTTATTCCATGTGATAATAATGCATCTTTATATCCTTGAATCCTTGGAACTCCAGCAATCGGGTCAGTTTTGTTAACCCCAGCTAGAGCAATTTTTGAATGTCCATGCTGGATTAAATATTCAACGGCCGCATAAGATGCTGCATAATCATCAACCTTAATATATGGAATCTGGCTGCCTGCAACTTCTGTGGCAATCAGTAATACCGGTATATTTAAATCGACAATCACATCAATATCATGTTCTTCTAGTGACAAAGAAAAAATGATTACTCCGTCCACACGACGCTCAGACATCATTTCTAAGCTTTCGTGTAGCCTGTTTCCTTCAACACCTGCATGGGTCAAAATAACATTATATCCGTGAACACTTGCCTCGTCTTCAATCCCACTGACAATATCGCCATAATAAGATGTTGCAACATCAGGCATAATGATTCCAATTATCTTAGATGTGTTACTTACGAGACTCCGAGCATTCACGTTACGTCTATATCCAAGTTCCTTAATTGCTTGTTGAACTTTTCTCTCAACTTCAGGGCTGTAACCACCCAAATCGTTTATCACACGCGAAACGGTCGCAATAGAAACACCTGTTGCTTTTGCAATATCTTTTATGGTACTTACCATTAGACTTCCTCCTTTCTTGATATTTATTTTAGTTAAACGTTTACATCCATAGTGTACACCCACATTTATAACTCGTCAATGACCATTTCGGTCAAAATATCTTCTTTTTTGTGAAATTTATATGCTATTTATATCTATTGTCCGTCATACCGGCCAAAATAAAAAGGCCAACCACCGTCAACCTTTCATTTAAATAAATCCTGCAAAAATCTGAGCCCCTACTAAGGTAATAATCCCTGAGATCACGATGGATAACCCACTCATCGCACCTTCGACTTCCCCTAATTGCATGGCACGTGCTGTCCCAATCGCATGAGAAGACGTTCCAATTGCGATTCCTTTTGCGACAGGATGCGTGATACCTGTTACTTTACAGATGATTTCACAGAACATATTTCCTAGAACCCCTGTAAGAATAATCACCGCTACGGTAATCGTCACATATCCACCCGACTCTTGAGATAAGCCCATACCGATGGCTGTGGTAATTGATTTTGGCAATAAAGTTACGTACTCTTCGTGCGTTAATTGGAAAAGCGAAGATAATAGCCAAACGGTGCATAAGCTCGTCAACACCCCTGCAGTAATCCCTGCAAAGATGGCACCTTTATGCTTTTTCAATTGCTCGATTTGTTGATATAACGGAATCGCTAAGCAAACCGTTGCGGGCGTCAATAAATAGCTTAAGTTATCCGCACTCGCATAATAGCTATCATAGTCGATGTTAAAGACATTTAATACGATAATTACAAAAATAATCGCTACAAGTAGCGGATTGAAGATTGGCCATTTGTATCGATCACGTAAAAACACGCCTACTTCAAAGCCGATAATACTAATCACGAGCCCAATTGTTGCTGTATTAAGAACGAGTTGATTCACCATCTTGGACTCCTTTCTCGAGGACGTATTGCGTTACTTTTCCCGAAACAATCATCACGGCAAAAGTCGTAATAATCGTGATGATGGATACTGGCACGATAATACGATGCAATTGATCCCACGATTCGATAATTCCAACAGCAGCTGGAATAAACATTAACGACATAATCTCGATTAAAAACGTTCCTGCTTGATATACTTTTTCAATTTTAACAACACCGGTCATTAATACAGCCATCATTAAGACGAGGCCATAGATGCTTGCCGGAATCGGAAGCGGGATGTAATATTTCATGATTTCACCAATACAGGTCACAATCATGATCCATCCAAACTGTTTAAAATATTTCATTAGATCTCCTTTAGTAAAAAAACACCCCATTCAAGCCGTGCTCGAATCGCGTGCAGGTCTCTTTCGTCTATAACATTCAGTATGGAAAAGCTCTCTCTTCCAACTTTTTTTCATAGTATAATCAAATGTTTAGAAAGTCAACTACAACCCTGTGAACATTTGTTACTTTTAGTGTTCTAAATCTGACCTGTTTACTTGAACCACTTTTCGAAATTATCATATATGGTAATTGCAGTTATACAAAAAAATACCCCGTCTAAGGCAAACCTTAAACGGGGCACTAAGTTTGATATTAGTCTAAGTTTTTCATGGTTGGGAATAATAAGACGTTACGGATTGATTGGCTATTTGTTAGTAACATGACTAAGCGGTCAATTCCGATTCCTACCCCACCCGTTGGAGATAAACCATATTCCAACGCTTGGATGAAGTCTTCATCGTGCGGATGCGCTTCGTCGTTCCCAGCAGATTTTTCTTCTACTTGTTTCATGAAACGTTCACGTTGATCGATTGGGTCTGTTAACTCTGTGAAGCCATTTCCGTACTCTTTTGTACAGATGAAGCATTCGAAACGATCTGTGAAGCGTGGATCTTCATCGTTCTTACGCGCTAATGGAGATACTTCCACTGGATGTCCGTAGATGAAGGTTGGTTGGATTAATGTTTCTTCAACGAATGTTTCGAAGAATTCGTTCACAACATGTCCGAATGTCATTGAATCTTCAACTTTCACGCCTTTTTCTTTCGCGATGGCGCGTGCTTCTTCGTCCGTCATCTGTGGCCAGAAGTCAACACCTGTAACTTCTTTAATCGCATCTACCATATGAATTCTCTTCCATGGGGCTTTTAATTCCACTTCATGTTCGCCATAAGGAACTAATGTTGTTCCTAATACTTTCTTGGCAACATCTGAGATGATTCCTTCTGTTAAATCCATGACATCTTTATAGTCTGTGTAAGCTGTATAGATTTCAATTGAAGTAAATTCAGGGTTGTGAGTGGTGTCGATTCCTTCGTTACGGAACACACGTCCGATTTCGTATACGCGTTCCATACCACCAACGACTAAACGTTTTAAGTGTAACTCTGTAGCAATACGCATGTATAATTCCATGTCTAACGCATTGTGGTGTGTGATAAATGGACGAGCATTTGCCCCACCCGCTAAAGTGTGTAGTACTGGAGTTTCAACTTCTAAGTAATCGCGGTCGTCTAAATAACGACGGATTTCACGGATGATTTTACTACGGGTTACAAAACGGTCGAAACTGTCGCGGTTACTAATTAAGTCTAAGTAACGTTGACGGTATTGTTGTTCTACGTTTGTTAATCCATGATATTTATCAGGAAGTGGGCGAAGTGCTTTTGTTAAATGAACGAATTGTTCTGCTTTAACAGATAACTCACCAGTGTTTGTGACCATGACAGTCCCCACAACACCAACGATGTCTCCTAAGTCTGCTTTTGTGAAGACTTCGTATGCATCATCTCCAACAGCATCTTTACGTACGTAAATTTGGATTTGGCCTTTGCCGTCTTGAATGTGGGCGAAACCAGCTTTCCCTTTTCCACGTTTTGTCATCATGCGTCCAGCAATTTGAACCGTTACAGGCTCTTGTTCACTAAGAGATTCCTTTGTAGCTCCTTCAAATTGGTTGTGGATTTCTTCAGTTGTATTTTTTTGTTTGAATCCAGTACCGAATGGATCGATTCCTTTTTCGCGTAATTGACTCATTTTTTCACGACGAACTTGTAATTGGTCATTTAATGTTTCTTGTGTTTCTACTTCGAAAGACACGTTTGTTCCTCCTTTGAACTGTCCTTGTTCTTCATAACTCTCCTTATTGTACCAAAAGAAGAGGCTTTATTGAAAGTATTTCAAGGCTTTTTGCTTAAATTTCTGCCAAGCGTTGTTTTTGACGTTCTTCACGTTCTAAATGTTCAACCACGAATTGGTCTAATAACGCTTCTACTGTTTGTAAATTCTCAGCTTCGTTGATAGCTACTTTTGTTTTTGAGGCACGTGGCACTCCTTTTAAGTAATAGCCTGCCAGTTTGCGGAATTCTTTCGTTGCGACCGCTTCGCCTTTAAGATTCGCAAGTCGTTGTAAGTGTAATTTCGCAATTTCGATTTTCTCTGGAACAGTATTTTCAGGAAGTAATTCGCCTGTTTCTAAATAATGAACCGTTTGGCGAATCATCCATGGGTTCGCTAAGGCTGCACGTCCAATCATAACGCCGTCTACGCCTGCGATATCAATCATGCGTTTGGCATCTTCCGGGCTACGAACGTCCCCATTTCCGATCAAAGGAATACGCGTTAAGTTCTTCTTCACTTCGCCAAGGATTTCCCAGTCGGCTTTCCCATCATACATTTGAACACGAGTACGACCATGCATCGCAACCGCACTTGCTCCGGCACGTTCTGCAGCCAGCGCATTCTCCACTGCATATAAATGCTCGTGGTCCCATCCTGTACGCATCTTCACCGTCACAGGTTTGTCCACTGCGTCAACTACTGCTGCAACCATTTCGTACACTTTATTTGGGTCTAGTAACCATTTTGCTCCGGCTTCTGCCTTAATCACTTTGTTTACAGGACATCCCATATTGATATCGATAATCGCCGCTTCTGTGTTTGCGGCCACGTATTTCGCCGCTTCAACTAAAGTATCTTTATTTCCGCCCATGATTTGAACGCTGAGTGGATACTCGTTTGGTTCGATATGAAGCATGCTTAATGTTTTCTCATTACGAAATTGAATCCCTTTGTCACTGATCATTTCGCATACCACTAAACTAGCACCAAATTCTTTTACAGTGACACGGAAAGCAGAGTTCGAAATCCCAGCCATCGGGGCCACAACTACACTATTGTCAATTTGAATATCTCCAATTTTAAAACTCATTTTTTTCTCCTTTTTCAATCAGACTTGCATCTTAACAAATCTTCGTTACGTATTTATAGTGATAATCGTAAAGAAGCCACTGATTAACAAGAACATCCCTTACGATTACCACTATCCATCTAAAAACACGAGCTGCATCACCCATAGTGAGTACGACTCGTGCGCTATGTTCACTTATTCTTGCCGGATTATTGTACCATAACCCGCGCCATCTTGCATTTGTTTCCTCTTAAAAAAAGAGTCTCATCGAAAGCAGCAAGTACGTAATGAGGAATCCACCCGTTAAGAGTAACTGCCATCCCGTTTCGTTCACTGTTTTTAGTTTATACGAAATCCAACTAAACAATGAGAAACTGAGAAGGAACCCCACTGCCGCCACTGCTAGAATATACAAAAAGGAGCATTCGACCATCTGGCAAAAAATAGTTTCCCATCGCTAACATCGCAAAGAAAACTAGGACCCATGAAATCCACATCAAGACATTAGCGACTTTATGCATTTTTACTAACCCTGGTTGTTTCTCGAAAAGTCGTGCTTCCATAAATCTCTTCCTCCTAAACCTTTTTTTATCAAAATCTAATTACTCCCGTGAATAACAATAACAAAAAGGTACTCCAAGCGCCTGTGACCAGTAGCTGCCACCAAGTGTCTTTAACCGATTTTTCTTCTATCGCAATTAAAACATACATCAAGAAACTCACAAACGTCATGAGCATGAAAATCGGCATAATGAAGATGGCAATCAATAGCCCTCCTGGAACGCCACGACTGGTCATGAAAATCCATTGTGGCACTAACCCGATCCACATCAAGACTTCTGCGATTTTCTTTGTTTTCTCTAGTTTCATTCAAAACCTCCAACATTATCAAATAGTTTGTTTCTGAATTTGTTTGGCAAGCGATTTTGGAGCTAGCGACAAGAAACAAATGGCAATTCCAAATAAGAACACCACCAACCCAATCACTTCAAAAACGCTATTGAACTGCGATAACACACCGAGCATGAATGAAAAAATAATGACAGAAATACCGACCTTACGAACAGCCTTTGCAATTGCTCTGTAATAATCTTCAATCGTTTCAGGTGTAACCGATGTATATTGCAACTTCACAAGTTCCTGATGCGTTTTTCTCCAATAATTCATCCCCATCCAGAAGGTCCCGCCGATGGTCATCGCTATTTGTTTCCTCTTAAAGAATGATTTTTATTAGAACGAGTACATAGGTGAGGAGAAATCCTCCGGTTAAAGCTAATTACCATCCTGTTTCTGCAAATGATTTTTTCTGAATCGTAATCCACGAAAACAAAAGAAAGCTAATCAAAAAGAGGATCCCCGCAATGATTTATCCCAGCGTCATCACACTTAATTTATTGTTAGAAGTTATCACAAATGAAACCATAAGCAACATTGTAATAAATACGAATCCCCACGCTGTCCACATAAATCCATTAGCCCACTTACGTAACATCCCTATCATCTTCTCATGATTCTATTGTTGGATTATAAAAGATTTTTCCTGTTTTTACCCGAGGGCTTGAGTGTAAAGTAATGCTTCATACCCTAACCACAAGCTCATAATGAGTAGTTGTCCCCACGTATTTTTAAACGATTTTTCTTCATACGAAATGTACAAGAACAATAAAAGACTGAGAATAACGCTTAGAATTAAAAGTGGTAAGACCAATAAAATGAGCCCCATTCCAATTCCCATGCCAACTCTCCTCGTAATAGGGGAAAATAACAGAATCCATTGTGTTAATAACCCAAACCACATCAAGTTATTTGCTGTCTTCTTTAATTTTTCAATTTCCATAATTTTCTTTCCCTTACTTAATAGGTATTGTATTTGACGGTAATTGAATAACGCCGGATACATTTAAAATAACAAAAGTAATCCAGAGAAGAATAACTAGCATTATCCAACCTGTGTGTTTTAATGATTTTTCAGCAATTGAAATCCTTAAAAACTGTAAGAAACTAATGCCTACTAACATCAATCCGATAGGGAACAGGATGAACACGATGAACGCTGCACCATATCCTCCACCATACTCATAATGAGGTAATAAAACCATAATATAAGTAAGCACTTGAGGTGCCATTCCTATCAGAAACAATCTCCAAGCATTTCTTCTCTTCTTATCCATGCATTATCACCTCGATACTATTTTTGACTTTGTTTTAAAATTTGTTTTGCTAGCGATTTAGGGACTAGCGACAACAAACAGGTGACTAACCCAAATAATAAAGTCGCTTCCGCAATAACGAATAAGTCGGGGATAAAGTGTGATGAGATTCCTATTATTAGGGATGCGATTCCGATCGAAATCCCTACTTTAAAAACGGCCTTTGCTTTTATTTGATAATACTCCCCGAGCGATTCAGGCGTTTTTTCTTTGGCCTTGAGGATGGCTACATTCTTTAGAGTTGATTTCCAATAATCTACACTCATTAGAAAAACTCCTCCAAGAGTCCCCAATGAAAAAAGGAGCAGAATACCATTTTCAATAAGACTCTTCCCTTCAAAGTAAGGCATATCTGGATTTTTTTCATGTAAAAATACCATCGTCAGAATCAACCCTATAAAAGAAATCAAAAATATCCATCCTGAACGGTTTCTTTTTTCTTTCTCCATTATAGCCTCCTTTGGTTCAGTATATAGAAAAACGAGCCGAGACCCTAGCCTCGGCTCATTTATTTTAACAATTCTTTATTAATCTAAAATAGTAAATTTCTCAATAAACAACGGACTCACTGAACGGTTTTCGTGAATACGACGAATTGCTTCCGCCATTAATTGGTCCACGCTGATTTGAACAATTTTTCCACCTGTTTTTTCTGCAGGCACTTCGATTGAGTCTGTTACAACAACTTCTTTAATCACTGAGTTGTTGATACGTTCTAAAGCTGGGCCAGATAATACGGCGTGTGTACAGCAAGCATATACTTCTTCCGCACCTGCATCTTTAATCGCTTGTGCTGCAAGAGTAATGGTTCCAGCTGTATCAATCATGTCGTCGATTAATACGGCAACTTTCCCTTTGACTTCCCCGATGATATTCATCACTTCTGCCACGTTTGCTTTTGGACGACGTTTATCCACAATCGCGATAGGTGCGTGTAAGAACTCAGCCATTTTACGAGCACGAGTTACTCCACCATGGTCAGGAGAAACAACAACGATATCTTTGTCTTTAAAGTTATTTTCTAAGAAATGGTTTGCAAGTAGTGGAGCTCCTAATAAGTGATCCACTGGAATATCGAAGAAGCCTTGAATTTGAGCAGCATGTAAATCAAGTGTTAACACACGATCTGCTCCCGCTTGAGTAATCATGTTCGCAACTAATTTTGCGGTAATTGGTTCACGAGATTGTGCTTTACGGTCTTGACGAGCATATCCGTAGTAAGGAATTACAATATTAATTGTTTTTGCACTTGCACGGCGCAAAGCATCTACCATAATTAATAATTCCATTAAGTTATCATTTACTGGATAAGAAGTTGATTGAACGATGTAAACATGACATCCACGAACACTTTCATCGATGTTGATTTTAATTTCTCCATCACTGAATTGTGTCACAGACACTTTACCAAGTTCTAAACCTACTTCTTCAGCGATTTTTTCTGCTAAAGGACGATTTGAGCTTAAAGCGAATATTTTTAAATTAGGATCGGAATAATGTTCCACAATGATAACCCCCGAAGTTTATTTTATAGTTCTATAATACAGTTTTTTGCCTAATATTTGAATAATTTTGATAAACTTTTTCAAAAAATTTTTTAATCTTTTTTTCCTGACGGTAATTTTGAAGCGTAATCCTCTTTGTTCACTTGACGACTACGAGCAATGGCTAATGCTCCATTTGGAACATCTTGGGTAATGGTTGAACCCGCAGCAATGAACACGTCATCTCCAACTGTTACAGGAGCTACGATATTCGCATTACATCCAATGAATACATGGTCTCCAATTGTTGCACGGTGTTTATTTTTTCCGTCATAGTTTACAAACACTGTTCCACAACCGACATTAATGTCTTTTCCAAGGTCTGCATCTCCGACATACGTTAAGTGACCTACCTTCGTGTCGGAACCTAGTATAGAATTCTTCACTTCCACAAAGTTCCCCACATGAACACGTTCACCTAATACAGAATTTGGACGTAAGTGTGCAAATGGACCAGCATTGCTATCAACTTTCATATGAGATTCTTCGATGTTCGCTGCTACCAGACGAACGCCGTCTTCAAGAATGCTATCACGAACCACGCTGTGTGCTCCGATGAAACAGTTTGATCCGATGACTGTTTTCCCTTTTAAGACAACACCTGGTTCAATCACAGTGTCCGCACCGATTTGAACGGTTGATTCGATATACGTTGCTTCTGGGTCGATTAAAGTAACCCCGTTACGCATATGTTCTTCGTTGATACGAAGGCGCATGTATTTCTCCGCTTTTGAAAGAGCTACACGGTCGTTGACGCCCATTCCTTCGTCGAAATCTTTCATTGGGTACGCAGAAACGACTTCTCCACGTTTCTTCAAGATTTCTAATACGTCTGGTAAGTAGTACTCTCCTTGAGCGTTGTCATTACCAACTTCATGTAAAGCACTGAAAAGAGCTACGTTATCGAAGCAGTAAGTACCCGTGTTGATTTCTTTTACTTGTTGTTCTTCAGGAGTTGCGTCTTTTTGTTCTACGTTTTTAAGAACGGAACCATCAGTATCACGAATCACACGGCCGTATCCTGTTGGATCTTCTGCAATTGCTGTAAGGATGGTTGCTTTTGCCCCTGTGCGTTCATGCTCCTCCATTAACGCTGAAAGAGTTTCGCTTGTTAATAATGGAGTATCTCCACAGATGACAATCGTTGTTCCTTCTTTTCCTTGTAAGAGAGATTCTGCTTGCAAAACAGCATGTCCTGTTCCTAATTGTTCTGCTTGGACGGCATAAGAAACACGGTCTCCAAGGTGGTTTTGCACCATTTCAGCACCATGCCCAACAATCGCAACGATTTCTGTTGCTCCTGTTTTTTCAACTTGGTCTACAACGTGCTCTACCATTGGTTTTCCGCAAACGGGATGCATTACTTTGTAAAGGGAAGATTTCATACGAGTTCCTTTACCCGCAGCTAAAATAATTCCGAATTTTTGTTTCATAATAAGCTCCTTGCTCTTTGAATTTCTACCTTCTAATAGTATAGTACAATACCGTTTTTTTCAAGAAATCACTGGAAGAGGGCCTTTTATAGAATTGTGTCCAAAAATAAAGCGATACTATTGAATATAATTTTCTATGTATGCAGATACTTTTTATAGAATCAAGCGAATTATGATCGGAATTTAAGCGGAAAATTACTTTTTCCTATTGATTTATTGTATACACAGAACTATACTACTGTATATACAGTAAATAAAAAGGAGTTTTATTCTGATGAAAAATGTTCGTTTTATGACACTTACCGCACTATTAACCGCGATTGCTATTTTTATTCCTATCGCGATGCCACTGAAATTGGTGATTCCACCAGCTTCATATACCCTCGGAAGTCACGTTGCGATTTTTATTGCAATGTTTATAAATCCTTGGATGGCCATCTTTGTCGTTCTTGGATCCTCATACGGGTTCTTTATCTCTGGCGCTTATCCGCTTGTGATTGTCTTCCGTGCATTGTCACATATTCTCTTTGCGACACTTGGGGCCTTTTTCTTACAAAAGCATCCAAAGACGCTTGAAAACCGTAAAGCATCATGGATTTTCAACTTCGTCCTTGCGCTTATTCACGCAGTCGGTGAAGTATTGGCTTGTGTGCTCTTCTACTCGGTTTCAGGGACAGATCTTCAAAGCATGTTTTACGTCCTCTTCGTCTTAGTCGGATTTGGTACAGTGATTCACAGTATGGTAGACTATGAATTAGCACTAGTGGTGTATAAAGTTTTACAAAAAAGACGCTAAAAGAGGTCTACTATGCCAAAAGAAAGAAAATCTGAGTTATTAAAGCTCTTGAAAGAAGCTCCAAAACCACTCAATGGGCAAAGCTTAGCGGAACATTTCCACGTTACCCGACAAATTATCGTTCAAGACATCGCGCTTCTCCGCGCTGATGGGGTCACGATTCTATCGACGAACCGCGGATATGTCTACAAGGAACAAGAGAGCTCGCCGTACGTTCATCGCCTCTTCAAGGTCAAACACGATACCGAGGCTATCGAAAGTGAACTTCTAGCGATCGTCGATAATGGAGGTCGTGTCCAAAATATTCAAATCGACCATCCAGTCTATGGTGAAATTCAGACTCTTGTGAAACTGACCTGTCGCCGCGACGTCCAACACTTCTTGGAACAAATCCATCAAGAAGACTTCCGCCCTCTGTCATCCTTAACAGACGGCGTACATTATCATCTAGTTGAGGCTGAAAACCAACAAGACCTCGACTATATCGAAGATGCCCTCGATAAATTAGGGTATTTAGTGAAGGAAGATTAAATGAAATGAGCGCCACTCAATTTGTGTGGCGCTCATTATACTTATGGTCTGTATCTCTTTTCTTTAGACGTATGAACTTTCCCCTGGCGTTTTGCTTCTGCCTCTGTCATTTCTACAACATTCCTTTTGTTTGTGTTTGCTGGCATGTTTTCCTTATAGTACCAATAAACATCTGACTTCCCTTTTTTAGCTACATAGACTGTAATATACTCTTCTTGATTTACCGTCGTTTCAGTCACCACTTCAGTCTGAGCAACAGTAGTTTCAACTTTCTTCTTAGCAAATAATGGTTCCGCATTCCCCGTCGCATAGTCAATTTTGGCATTTGGTGATGTATTCTCTAGAATTACATGAGTTACACCATCTTCATCTGTTTTCTCTTGTTTTGTCCCAAAAGAAATCTTCATCAAAGTTCCATCACTTTTTATTCCCGCATACTGCAATTCAACTTGACGTGGAATCAATTCATCCCCTTGATAGATTGGCGTCACTTTATAATCTAACCAATCATTCGGATGCGCATTAATCCAATCCGCAAGACTATTCTCATAGAATAACATTGCAGTTTGATTTGCGGAATCCGTGTCCGACAGGCTTCCCGTATTTAATAAGGCTGTCATTGGTGTTAAATTACGTAACTCGTTATCAAGACCGCTAAATTGATACCCTACTAAGTGACCACGGTTCATGAGCCACGCTTCTTTCCCACTTCCTGAATCATCAATCAGCATCTTATAATTATGCCAACCAACTGGATCCACTCTAATTTTTGGTTCTCTCTTAGCTTTTGGCTTATCTTTAATATTCAGTTGAATATGCGCTGACGTAGAACGCTCCAGTTTATCCAGTTCTCCCAATACCAATTGTTTCTCTTTCTTAAAAGGAAGCAAAGAATCTGGTAATTTAGCAGGTGCCACTGTCGTAGTTTCAACTGTTGTCACTTTCACTACCGTCTCTGTCGTTGACTTCGCATCTTCTTTATGCCCCCCACATGCTGCTAAAGAAACACCAGCCAGAATCAATAACCCCAATTTCCAATTCGAACGAATTTTCACCCTAATTCCCCCTAATATACTTTATTAAAAAAACCCTAATTAGTTTCAGTATAGACCTCCCTCAACTCGAATACAATAGTGGTTTTGACTTATTTTTGAGTTATCCCATTACAAAATATACCTTGCGAAGATGTTTTCTGAATCTATATGAAAAGACCTAGCTTTTTCAGCTAGGTCTTTCTCTTACTGTCTTACTTTTTAAGATTACGCTTCTTCTTTTCCTTTTTTATAGAACAATGTTCCAAGGGCAAGCGCTAAACTTGTGACAAAGAGAGAAGTGTTTGCATCACTTGTTCCAGTAGCTGGAAGTTGATTTGCAACAGCTCCATTGACGGTTTCAGGTTTAGCAACTGGCTTTTCACCTGCTGGAGTCGTTCTACCTGGTTCTCCGAAAGCTACAGCTGGAGGTGTAGAAGGAGTTGTAGGAGTCCCCGGCGTTACTGGCGATGTTGGACTCGTCGGTGCCGTTGGTGTTGTCGGTGCTGTTGGGTTCGCTACAGCAACGGCTCCTTTATACACAACTGCGTAAATACTGAAGTGAGTCGTATTAAAGGTTACTTTTCCATCTTTTTGAGTAAACGTTAAAGCTTCCAATCGTTTTTCAGGAGTAATGTAGTAAATCGTTTCTACTTCCGCATCAGCTTTCACTGGAACCGTCACAGCAACTGTTCCATTTGGCTGAACAGAGCCGCCTGCTTTTCCTCCTAAACGAATATCATACGCATCATATTTTTTGCCATCCAATGTTTGAGCAAGAACTTTTTGAACTGCTAAGTCTTTCACTGGCTCTAGTGCCGTGGTTGACCCCGAAATCATCACACCTGTAGCCTCGTCTTTCAACTCTCGTTTAGCAACCGTTGAATCAATTGGCGTTAGTGGCTTTACTGGTTTGTCTGGTTCAGGCTGTTGAATTTCATCTGGAGTGACTGCTTTAGTAAAGGTTGATAATTCGTAGAACTCTGCAGGTCCACCTTCCCAAGAAACTTTCACGTCAAGAATTCGTGGATTTTCTCCTGGAAGTGCAAATGTTTGGAAGCTAGATTTTACTTTACCCAGTTCTTTCCACACAGATTCTCCTGCTTCATTCAATGTACGCACTTTGACTTTTACAGTGGTTCCTTCTGGGACATCTGCAATTAACCGAACGTGATTTACAGCTGTTTCTTCTGATAAGTGGTAAACCAGTTCTCCCTTATTCTCTGTTGTCGCATAACTAGTTAATACATTTCCATCCGTTAAAAGTTTCTTCAAGTTATCTTTGTCTTCTGTTCCACTTCCTGTCACTGTAGGATTATTTTCAGGATTGATAAACTCACCATCATTGATTTCGATTTCGCTAAAGCCTAAGAAACGTGCATTATAATCCGCTGTAAAGAGCACACGCATAAACTTAGCAGTAACTGGTTTATCCAGAACTCCTTCAATATAACGGTTTCCAGGTTTAGCCGCATCATGTGTCCAACCATCCGTTAGAGAGTTGTCACGAATTTCATTTTCGACCCCGTCACCCACTGTAACCACATCGGTCCAGTTCTTACCATCTTCACTGACTTGGATCTTACCATCTCGTAAATAATTCCGTTCCGCATCTTGGATGTATGCACGAATCTTCTTCACTTGACGAGTGGTACCGAGTTTCATCACGATTTCACCATTTTTACGTTGATAATCGGAAAACTCAACGAAATTGTTGTAATCTCCATCAAATAATTGACCTATATTGTGAATGCGACGTACGTCATTTGCTCCATAATATTGGTGGATGCCCATTGTGGTTGATTGAAGTTCGGTTGGTTCCACTTCTTTTGTCTTCACAATTAACTTACCAGCAGGAAGCGCTTGGTCTTTATCCGTCTTATTCACGAGACGAACATAACGAACGAAGGTATGTTCTGGCAATTCGTCTGCACGATACCATTCGACTTCATTGGCAGAGTACTCTAGTGTTAATCCTGTTTCTCCTGCATCTTCCAGAGTAATCGAAGAAGCTTCATGTAGGCGGTCTAATTTCATTCCAAGATATCCATTTGCTGGAATATTGGTTCCTTGAGGTAATGTCATTTCATAACGTCCACGGCTATCAGCGACTGGCGTTTCCTTCAAGCTATCCACACTTGTAACGGTCAAATCCGTATTTGGAGTGAAAACATCTACCGTGAAGTCCGCGATTCTCCACCATTTATTCAAGGTTTGTGTATTGCGAACACGCACAAATTGCGCTGTAAATTCTTTGATAATATCACTCGTTCTTTCTCCAGCTAATGTTTGAAGCGTCGTCCAATCAGTTCCGTCTGTCGAATATTCGATGACACCCGCTGCTAATTTATCGCGTTCTCCTTGAACAAGGTGTACTCGTTTAATAGCTTTTGCTGCCCCTAAATCCATTTGTACCCAAGCATTTTCTGGGGTGACATTGGTTTGGTTTGCATGTGCCATCATAGATTCTGTTGTCGCATTTCCATCTTGCATTTGAACGACACTAGTTCCATATTTATACACTAGATTAGAACTTAAGGTGATATTTGCTTTTACCTTCTTGCTACCCGTTTCTAGTGGTCGATTGACGGCAATTTCGCGCATGGCAAGCCACGCATTATCCTTTTTAGCAGTTGCACGCATTCGAACGGCTTGTGCAGTAATATCTAGATTATTAAACTCAAGGGTACGCTCTCTACCTGTATAGGCGGGAGTCGTGAGCGCTACCCAATCCCCTTGCTCATTTTGATATTCAACAACGGCATTACCGAATGTGTAGTTATCGGCCGTCTTGGTTCCTGTGGCAAATCCGAGCGTATGAATCTTAATCGCTTTGTTGAAACGTAATCCCACATAGTCATCTCGTTCAATTACGGTTGTCGTCTTCACGATTACATGTGTATCGTAGTCCCCGTCTGTGACTTCAGCTAGTCCACCTTCAGCACCTGCACGGTTTGTAATAAATGTAGTTACCAGTTTATCTGGGCGAAGCATCGTCTGAATATGCGTTGCTAAATATTCTTTTAGATTATTAATAAACGGACGAATATGTTGAACTCCAAATTCAGCACGTTCATAGTGATCTACATAGAAGAATGCATAACTAATGGATTGGTCATAATGCTTCAATCCTGCGTAGTAGTTATCCCACACTTTCGCATCATTCTTTTCTGCCAGTCCTTCTGTTGCCGTTAAGAGGGCTTCGAGCGCATTCATTTGGTCTACTGTATTGTCCAACCAATAGTGAATTTGGTGAATGAGTTTCTTATCCCCTTTTTCTTTTAGAAGAATCGCGTCAGCTTTCAATTGGGCAAAAATTTCTTTTAATTCTTTTCTTTCTGCATCTAAGTTTTGACCTGACTTCAATTTGTTATAAAAGGCGGTCAATTTAGGTGCAAGCTCTACTGACTCTTCTAATTTTGTAACATGAGGAGGTCTGTTTTGGTTTCGCATATGTTTTCCAAGTTCTCGGAAGGCTTTAGAAACTTCACTGTCTTTAAAATTACCATTGACCACATAGTTAAAGGCGGTGTCATTAATTTGTTCTGCTTCTTGTGCACTTCTCCATTGCTTCCAGCCATATTGAGCCATGTCAAAAAGCGCTACTTTGGAAGCTTCTGATTGTTGCATTGGATTCAGCATAATTCCATTCGAAAGCGACAAATCAACATTTGGATGCAAGAATTTTTCTCCGCCACCAAGAATTAAGTGTTGTTTTGTATTGTCATTACATGGCCAGTTAATCCAGAAGTGAATTGGACGATATTTCTTTCCACCTTCTGTCAAATTTCGTTTCAAGTTTGTTAAGAAGGTTTGGTCCACAGCTCCCCATACTTTCCCCCCTGTCAACGTTAAATGGACTGTTTCTGGAAGATGTTCGTTAAGTGTGCGAAGTTCATCTTCTGTCCCTTGTCCCATATACCAAGCAGGTACAAAAATCATATCTTTACGAAGACCGCTATATGTTTTTTGTTTTTCCGTTAACCAATCTGTCAAATCACGCATTAAACGGATATAGCTATTGTATCCACCGACTGGCCAAGCAGCATCATCGGCAAGCACCCCAAATTCACGAACCCCTGCATCGAGTAATTGTGTAAATTTATTTTTGATGACAGAAAGATCTTCTTTATATTTCTCGTCGTTTTCAAAGCGCATTTTGTTATGCATGAATGGATGGATTGTCCATACATAGCGTGTCTTCGTTTCATTTCCGACACGAGCTAAGTCCCGAATTTCTCCTAGTTTTTCCTCTGGGTATAAGTCGCGCCACTTTTTGTTGTGATATGGATCGTCTTTTGGTGCGAAGTAGTATTGCGTTAATTTTAAGTCGCCACCATATTTCATTAAATCTTCCCGGTTTTCCTTCGTCCAAGGATTGCCATAATATCCTTCAATAAACCCACGATTTTTCACTTCTGCATAGTCTTCTACCGTCACATCACGAAGAACAGGAGTTGGTGAATCTTTGAGCATATGTTTCAAGGTTGTAAGGCCAAAGAACACCGCGTCTGTGTCTTTTCCGACAATGGATATTTTATTGTTTTTGACTTGTAAAACATAGGCGTCAATTTTATTGTATAAATCTTTCGAAACATCTTGAACTTCTTTTTCAGCTAGTGAAGATTCCCCATGAACCCCTAGGAAGATATTCGTAGCGCCTTCTGCTTCTTTTGCACTTGTTGTATAAGAAACTTGATTCGCTTGTAAAATCTCTTTCGCACGATTACGTGTATAGATATCTAAACTATCGCTAAATACCAGATTTACTTTCCCTTCTAGTGCAGTTACCCCTTCTCCATAGGTGACCTTTTGTGGTGTTGGGAAAACGGTATATTCCTTTTTCGTCACTTCTTTTTTCGCAGCGTCAATTTCTTCTCTCGTTGCTGGCTTATCTGCTGTAAATTGGTCGGCTTTCTCCACCGTTCCATTTACTTCACGTGGCTTCGTTGTTGCTTCTGTTGCTGTATTCGGTGTCGTTGTTGTTGGAGCTTCTGTAGCAGTTGTCTCTTCAGTTGGTTTTGCCTGCGTTGCAACGGTTGTCACTTCTGCTTCAGTTGGCTTAGCTGTTTCTTCTTTTGAAGGTTGATTTTCCCCAGTCTCAGATGCGGCTGCTCCTTCTTTTGGAGCAGCGGAAGCTTCCTCTTCAGCTTTGTTTGCTTGCCCCTCTTTTTCTGCCTTTTCAATCGCTTTTAATACTTCGTCCGGCAATTGGTTTAAGGAAGGTGCCTCACTAATAGCCCCATTTTCGGTGCTTGGTTCCCCTTCTACCTCTGCTGCTAAAGCAACCGGAGATGCAAAAAAAGTAGCCCCAATCATTACTGAAGCGACTCCTACTGAAAATTTGCGAATACTGTACTTACATTTTTTATCAAAAAATCTCTTACCCATAAGATTTTCGACTTCCTTTCGTTTTATTTTTAGTAAGCGTTTGCAACAAAACCTAAAACAATCCCTAACCTTATTGTTTACCGATTTATATGCACCTTTAATATAGCAAAACCAACTGGTAGTTACAAGTTGAATTTGTGATTTTATTAAGAAAATATTCGATAAAAAAAGTAACCATGAATAGGCTTCCCCTACTATGATTACTTTTTCTTCTTTTCATTTTATTTTACGCTAATTAACCACTCTTTCGCCCATTCAAGAACCGGTAATTCACGGTTTGCAAGAAGCGCTCCCCATGGTTTAGAAGCACACTTTTGATACTCAGAAACAGCCTCTTCATAAGTCATCTTTAATGTCGACAATTGAAATTCCTCTTGTTCTTCCGGAGTCATCTCGGTTTCTCCGAAAGACTTGATCTGGCAAAGATAGTAATGATTTAAATTATGACGGTGAATCTGATTATAGTAGTCGCTGACTAGACCAATTTTACAAAGGACCTCTACCTTAACACCCAGTTCTTCCTTTAGTTCCCGGTGGATGGCTTCTTCTGTTGACTCCCCTTCTTCCACGCCCCCTCCAGCTGTTTCAATAAAAACGCCAGTCCCGAAGATATCATCGCGGTGTACCCGCACGAAGTAAAAATATCCCTCTTTGTCTATCACGATTGCTCGCACGATTTTTCGATCATGCGTAATCGTTGTCTTCTCCCACTGCGTATCTTCTAATGTTAATGCTAATTCCTTCACTGCCAAACTCACTTTCTATAGTATTCCTCTACGTAAATATCATTAATAACACAAATAGTACAAGCAATCCAATCCCTAGGATTAACTCAACTTGCCCAACTCGAATCGCATCTGCATCCTTTTGGCTCCCCGCCTTCTTCCGTGCTTTGAAATCATTGATGAGCCCATACTGCCTTTTGAACACGATGAGATATCCGAACGTTGAAAACGTGATTCCTAGTGAGAATAAGATTAATTTTAGAAATAGTATGTTTATCATCTCAAAACTAATATACTTAAGCTTTAATTTCTCTCAATAGTTCTTTGATACTCTTTTTAATCTCTGAAACATCAACAAAGAAGATATGGATTTTTGTATCCTCATCTCTAAATTCAATGATTCTATTTTCTAACTCGTTCACTCTTGGATATAACACCCAAACCTTATTCGCATTATATTTTTTCGAATATGCATACATTTGATACATATCCGTCTGAGATATACCATAGTTTTCTTGTGGAGAATCATATAATCGTTTCCACTTGGTATCCATAATAATGGTATTTTCTTCTTTATCCTTAACAACGATATCCGGTCTTAACGAAAATATATTACGATTTTCTTCTTTCAGTAAATATCTACCCGTATCTTGAGTAGATACTGAATAGTGTTCTCTTTCGAAAATATCTACGATATGCATCGATACAAATGATTCGTATACTTTTTCCATCGGGAATAATAAAGCACGTGCCTTATTATCTCCAGAAAAGATCGAGAAACTCTTATTCATCAAGAATACTTTGCTCCAAGCCAGAATTTCTTCATAATCCTTTGTAGTTCGGTCAATCTGAACCTCGTCAAAATCACTTGCATAATTCCAAGAGGGAGCCACCAAATCAAAATAGATTAATTGTTGTCGAATGGATTTTAAGTTATTAGAACTCGTACTGATTTTCTGTAATTTTAATAACGTCGATTTTATCAATCGATTCTCAGGTCGATTTAAATTAAATTCATCGTAAGCCAGGCTGAATCTTTCTGCATGTCCGATATTTTCTTTAAGGTGTCGATTAACCAATAATTTCCCTTTAAAGACGTTCAACGTATCTTCTTGAGAAATATATGCAGATTTCAATCCTTTACGGGTAAGTAAAGATAATTGATACAGATACATATTAATAAAAATCTCATATAGATTAACACTCTCTGTTCTTAAATTTGCAGAACTAAACACTTTCCCTGGGAAATCTTTCATAGTCTTTAACATATCTATAAATACTTCTTCTGTAGTTTTCCCTGTATCGTTCGTACCAAAATCTACTTTTGGAAGAATCTGAATCTGACATCCGCTTTCTAGCTGTATGAGACCTACAAAATTCTTTGCTTGAATGACATTTCCTATTCCTTTGACAGTTCTAGCTCTTAGAAAATCTAGAGGATTCCCTTCATCATCTGTACTCTCTTGATTTCGAATAAAATCGTCTAGTTCTTTAAAATATCTTTCTGAGAGATAATGGATGTTATCTCCTGTTTCGGCATAGCTGTTATTCGATGTGATAAACTCAAACTCTTTAATGGATAATAATTTATCATTCATACAATCACCCGACTAGTTCTCTTGTTGAGGCAAAAGAATCCCTTGATAACTTTCAATTTTACCTAAAGCATCCTCGTTCAATGAGTACACAGCTGTACTTTCTAATCTAATAGACTCCCCAAACAATTCTTTTGGTGCAATGTTTATTTTTTTAATAAATTGGAATTGCTCATCTTTTTTATGATTATCACCCAGCACAAGGCGAATTTTTTCATAATCATCGTAGAAATACTCTTGTAATAGAGGAATGATTGAATTTTTAAAGATAGCAGCTAATCGCTCAATTGAGTTTGAATTATCATTTTTCAGAGAGGTGAAAAAGGCATGTCCAATTGTATGTTCTCTATCAAATAGAAATTCAATTCTTCGATTGATAATATCTAAGACATTACCAATATTAACTTCTTTCTCATTTTGACGAATTACAACATCTTTAATGGTTCTGCAATCTGGCATCATTTCTATGAAGTTGAATCTTCTACGCAATGCTGTATCCATCAATGCAATGGATCTATCTGCCGTATTCATTGTTCCTAGAATATAAACATTTTTTGGAACTCCGAACTCTTCCTGAGAATATGGTAAGAAAGCACTCAACCCCTCTGTTTCACCTTTTCTCTTTGTTTCCTCAATTAAAGTGATTAACTCGCCAAATATTTTAGAAATATTTCCTCGATTGATTTCATCAATAATAAAGACACAAGGTTTATCAACGTGAACAGATTCTTCACAGAATTCCTTAAATACTCCAGGGACTATTTCATATTCTATTGATTTCTTCTCTTCCTCTCCTGCCATTACGGGTCTAATTCCTTCAATAAACTCCTCATACCCATACGATTGATGAAAGGTTGTAAAGGCAATTCTTCCCTCAGCTTTTAATGTATTGAATCTTTCTAACACTTCTCCGTAAGGTTTTTCTTCCAATTCTTCAATGGGAACATCATCACAGATTGCAACTGAATAGTAGGCAGTATAGTACGTTTTCCCCGTTCCTGGAGGACCATATAATATGGTGTTTTTTGCGATATCATTTCCTGATTGATTTGAATTATATATCGTTTCTGATTCTTCATTTATCATCAAACTGCCCTCTTTTTCTTTAATTCTGTTTTCTCTAACTTCTAAAATATGTTCATAGTAAGGCATTAGTTCAGCAATTGCTTGAACAGTTTGCATTAAAATGTCTGAGGTGTTCTGTTCTTTATATGGTCCTGTTATTTCCTTAACGATTTGAACTTTTTCTAATTGATCAAGTTCCTTACGTACTTCCTCTGCATCAATACCAAATTTTTTGAATGTATCCGTATATCTAGATTTCACACTTGCTTGATAATACAAGTTGTCAGTTTTTTTGATAGGAATATCTAGAATACTATTGTGAATTTTATAAACTTCTTTTTCAGAAAAAATAGAATCCTTTTTACACTGAGAATCTTTTGCTTCAACTCTGACAGATAGAGTTACTCCCTTTCGCTTGTTATATTCTGGATATGCATTCATTGAAATAGAAATACTATGCGCTAAGTCATCGTAGCCGACTTTCTTAAATTCTATCCAAAAGTACTTCATCAGCCTTCCAGAATTTTGCCAACCAGTTGATTTTCCCATCGTATAACCAGGGATTAACTTCTCAATAAATTTCCCATATTTGTTAAATGCTTGATAAGCTGTTTGCCCAACTTTTTTTATTTCTTCCATTTCTGATTTTTTGTCACCTGCTTTTTCAGGATCGCTGTAAATTCTTCTGCAATCATTTTTCAAAAAAGTATATAAAGCTTCAAAATCAATGCGAGTGGTTGGAATTGATTTTACTTGTTGAAAAACTTTCTCTAAATTATTTATATATTCTTCTTTGATTTCGATACCTGAAGATTGTGGTCTCCATGTTTGCTTCGGAAACACGCTTTCTAGTAATTCAAGCGAAATATAATTATTATCAATTTCATCCATTAACCAATCAAATTTAACGTCAATATGATTCGTTTTCTGTCCTTCTTCAGCCTTCTTAGAATCATAATGAGGCGCTTCATATGAAGCTTTTTCAACATGTCCGTGGCCAATGATTCCCACTTTGGTTTTTAATAAGAATACTTGGTCCCCTACATTTGGTTGTTTACTACTACTCGTCCACGGTTCAATGACTGTCTTACCTTCTTTTACAGCTTGCACCTTTTCCTTATAATCAGGCCAGTTCCAATTATCTGGATTCCAAGTTAATAAATAAGCCTTATTCACTCTTAATTTCCTCCCACTTATATCTATAATCAAATGATAACGATTTTTTTAATTATAATTCATCATATCGCTTAAGGGAATAGGAATTAGTCATAAAACAACAAGAGTATGTATTAGTTTTTCTTGTAATATTAAATGCACTTTTAAACTCAAAAGGAAAATGGTAAAATAACCGTGTGACAACAACATTAAGGAGAACAATCATAATGAAAAACAAAATTTTATTAGGCTCTGTTACTGTTCTTTCTGCACTTGTGTTTGCAGCATGCGGTAACTCTACTAAAGAAACAAAAGAAACGACGACCGTACAAACAACGGAAGCTGTTAAAGAAACAACTACGCAAGCAACCACTCAAGCGACGACAACAACAGGAGCTTCTTCGGAAGAAAAAGAAATCTCACTCAATGACACTCAACGTGTTGGACGAGACGATGCTGGATACGTCAATGTTCCTAAAGATTGGGTCAACTTTAAAGATGTGAATGGTGGACCACAATTCCAGTACTCAGCACTCGATGGGTACAACATTATTACATTAAATGGATTCACTCAAGATCAAGCAAAACCTGGTGAAGGAGAAACTTGGGGAGCAGAGATGATTGCCAATCGTCTAGCGGCTAACTGGAGTGGTCAACAAAATGTTGATAAAATCCAAGGTACTAAAACAAAAGTATCCGGAATGGATGCTTACCTCTTACAACTCTTAATGAAAGACGGAAAATACTACTTTACTTGGATTTTCGAAAAAGGGGATAAAGTCTATACCGCTTCTTTTGAAGGAGACAAAAAGACGATTGTAACGATGATTTCACTTATCGAACAAACTTGGGGTCTAGATCCTAAGAATCCCGGAAAATAATCACTAACAACCTAAAAGAGACTAATCCACGCGATTAGTCTCTTTTGTGATACCCTATCTTTCCTCATCCTTTGAAAATGTTTTTTATTTAAATTCAATCTGCTAAGTGATATAAAACAAATATAATAAATCTGTTGAGGAGAACAATTATCTTGAAAAATAAAATTTTATTAGGTTCCGTAACGCTTCTATCTGCGTTAATGGTAGCGGCTTGCGGGAACGGCGAAAAGAAAGCAACGGAGACAACAGCAGCACCAACAACCCAAGCAAACACAACTGCAACTGTAACGACTACAACAACTGCTGGGGCTTCATCTGACGTAAAAGAAATCTCACTTGCAGACACTCAACGAATCGGGAATGCTGATACTGGTTATCTCAATATCCCTAAAGACTGGATCAAGAATAGCGAAACTAAAGTACAATATGTTTCACCAGATCAGTATAATGCTGTGGTGCTATACAATTTTACTAAAGATAAAGTAGAACTTGGAAGCGGTGAAACATTTGGTGCAGAGTTAATGGCTAATCGTACATACGCTAAGTTAAAAAACTCAAAAGAGGTCGACCAAATAAAAGGTGTAAAAGCCAAATTCGCTGGCGAGGAGGCTTTCTTACTTAAAGTCCTATTTACAGACGGTAAATACTACCTCTGTTGGTTTTTCCAAAAAGGTGAGATAATATACGCCATCGAAGTCGAAGGTTCTGAGGATATGCTTAATGCTTTAAGACCTGTTATCGAACAGACATGGAGCTTAGAGGCAAAAACTCCCGGACAATAATCAAAAATCTGAACTAAATGAAGGAGATTAATTATTATGAAAAACAAAATTTTATTAGGTTCTGTTACGCTTCTATCCGCATTAATGGTAGCGGCTTGCGGGAACGGCGAAAAGAAAGCAATAGATACTGTTGCAACACCAACTACTGAAGTCGCTAAAGAAACTACGGCTACACAAACTACAACTACTCCAACAACAACTGCTGGCGCTTCTTCTACTACTAAAGAAGTTTCACTTTCGGATACTCAACGCGTTGGCCGTGAAGCATCTGGTTATGTCAATGTTCCTAAAGATTGGGTCGCATACCAAGATAAAAATACTGGTTCTCAATTCCAGTTTTCTTCACCAGATAAATACAATGTATTATCAATGAACTCGTACACTAAAGACTCTGTCAAACTTGCTAACGGAGAAACCTTTGGCGCAGAGTTAATTGCGAATCGTTTGTATGACCACTGGCAAAATGACAAACAACAGACTAGTCTACAAGGCTCAAGAGCTAAATTTGCTGGAGAGGATGCCTACTTAATGAAAATTGCATTCTCTGATGGTAAATACATGTACGAATGGGTCGTTCAAAAAGGTGATAAAGTGTACGCTATCGCAATAGAAGGTACAGCGGATACGATAAATAATTTAAGACCAATTTTAGAACAATCATTTGGCTTAGATCCAAAAACTCCTGGAAAATAATCACGACTTGCATACTAAAAGAGACTGATTCGCGTAATCAGTCTCTTTCTTTATTGTTATGCTCTTGTAGTCCACTCTTCGCGTAAAATTCCATACTTTACGCTGTCATAATACTTTCCTTGATAGTAACGGACTTTGCGGATTTGACCTTCTTTTAGGAACCCTAATTTTTCAGCAACGGCCATCATCGCACTGTTCCCACTCCAAGTCGTCATTCCAATATGTTCGAGCGCATCGATTTCTTGGAAAATAGCATCCACCCACTTCGTCAGCGCGTTTGTTGCAATTCCATCGCCCCACAACTGATCGTCATAAATCACAATCCCGATTTCTAGCCACCGTGTAGCTTTATCCACCCATGTTTTTGAAACCATCCCCACAGGCAGACCTCCAGTGACAATACATCGGCAATCTTCGCTCATTAAAAAGGCTGCAACAGGGCTTTCTTCGAAGCTTTTGACATCGTCAAACTTACGATAATCATTAAAATAAGGCGCATTCCACTTCGTCCACTCTGGTTGATACGTTGAAAAACCAATCTTCCAAATCTCTTGCAAGAAGCTTTTGTTAAAAGGCTCAAGTTGAACTTCTGTCGTTTTCTTTAAGCTTGCCAATGGTTCATGCCACCTTCAACATTCGTCACGTCAAAGCCTTTTTCTTCCAAAAATTGACAAGCCCTTGCTGAACGCATGCCCCCTTGGCAGATGACGTAGTATTTTTGCTCTGGATTTAATGTTGTATACTCTTGTTCCAACGTACTTAGAGGAAAGTTCTTTGCTGTTGGAATATGTCCGTCTTGAAATTCTCCCTTTTCTCGTACATCTAATACCGTGATTTCACTTGTTTGGTATAATTTTTTAAACTCGTTTGCTGCGATTTTTTTCATGTTTCTCCTTCACCTTTCTCCTATTCAAAATAAATTTTAATTCTTCTCTACCCTTCTAAACTCACAGTCCAGAAGGTGGTCATTTACCATCCCTACCGATTGCATAAATGCATAAATAATAGTCGAACCAATAAATTTAAAGCCTCTTTTCTTCAAATCTTTACTGATTTTGTCCGAAAGCTCCGTTTTTGCGGGGACTTCTGTTATAGATTTCCAAGAATTGATGATTGGCGTATGATTGACAAATCCCCATAAATAGTCGCTAAACAACCCAAACTCTTCACATATCTTAAAGTAAGCTTTGGCGTTGTTCGCAACAGATTTTACTTTCAATCGATTTCGGATGATTTCTTTATTTTGAAGGAGCTCAGCTTCCTTGTCTTCATCATAGTTCACCACAATGTCTGGATCAAAGTTATCAAAGGCTTTACACAACCCTTCCATTTTTTGAAGGATCGTAGACCAACTGAGCCCCGCTTGCATCCCTTCTAAACAAAGCATTTTAAATAATTCCTTATCGTCAAAGATAGGGATTCCCCACTTTTCATCATGGTATTTTTGTTCAAGTAGACTATGGTTAGCCCAATCACATCTTTTTATTTCCATATTTACTCCTTTTCCATAAGAGTTTTAGTCCTCAGGTTCGGATTCCCTATACAGTACCGATTTCATCCAATACCCAAATTTATTAGAATTCACCTCATTATGGCATTTCTATTCCCATTTGTCAGTAAATACATCTTGGAAGATGCCGTCATTGTTTTAGAAAAATGAAAGCAGACTCCCCTTCCACATTTGAGTCTGCTCCATTATTCTCACTTCTGTAATTTTATTATTCATAGATAAAACGAATCACTTGGTCGTCCACATTCACTTGAGCTTCAATCCCAAAAGGAATAATACAACGAGGTGTCGCATGCCCAACATTGATATTGTAGGCAATGGGTAGCTGCTTCTCCCCTAATTCTGCCAGAAGAATCTCTTTATACTCATCATAGTAAGTTTCATTTTGTGGTTTTCCAACAAGCACACCAGACACCACATCAAAAAGTCCGTAGCGTTCTAGTGTTTGAATCATTTTTTGGAAGTGTTCAGGAGTCGGTTGTTCTTCACTCGTCTCTAGAAGCAAAATTTTTCCTTTCCATTCTTCTAAAGTAGGAAATAGTTGATACTGGTGCACGAGGCGAACCGTATCCTCATATCTTGAATTTTCGAGACATTCTGCCATGGATTCCAAGCACCCTCCTAGGATTTGCCCCGTAAACTGAGCAGCCCCTGAAAGCAACTCAAACCCGTGATTTGGAAAACTTGGCATCGAAACTCCTAGTCCTTTTTCACTAAAGTCTTCTCTTTCTTGAACCCAGATGTCGCTCGGTCGGATTTCTTTAATTCTTCCCGTTGTCAGTAATTCCTCAAAATACGATTTTGTATATGGAAGCATTTCCTTTGAAAGTTCACACACATCTGGCAAAAACGCTTGCCCATAGAAACTGCGAACACCCACCTTATGCAACATCAAATGATTGATGGTCGTATCTGAGAAACCTAAAAAAATCTTTTGCTTGGCAACCGTTTTAAGTGCGTCTTGTTCAAATAAATAAGGCAGCAATCTGTACGTATCATCTCCACCAATGGCACATAAAATCAACTCTATCGAATCATCCTGAAAAGCGGTTAGTAAGTCTTGCGCTCTACATTCAGGATGTTGCTTTATAAATTCTAGCCCTTTTAATGCATGAGGTAAAAATACAACTTCTATCCCATATTCTTCTAATCGTTTCTTCCCAAGATTGAGTTCATGTTGAATGAAACTCTCCCCTAAAATTCCGCTAGACAAACTGACGATACCAATCTTCTTTACTTTCATCGAATTCTCCTCTGTGTCCTATTTTCTTTTGTAATCTTCCGCTTCATTCCCCTAAATATTTAATATAGATTTGACACGGATTCCATTCATCCCACAAAGTCGGGAAGCATTCTAACTCCTTATACCCCATCGCCTTATAAAAAAGATTCGTGCGATCATACTGTTCGTAATGCCCCATTTTTACAGTCTTCACTTGAGAATAAGTGTACCCTAAACTCTTGGCTAGTTGTTCATACGCCTCATTCAATTTTTGGCCGATTCCTTTGCGGTGAAATTCCTTTTTGACTCCCATCACAAAAATATCTGCACAATCCTCACTCGTAGCATTCAGAACGACATATCCTGCGAGTTTATCCTCTACAAAACAAGCTAGAAACGGCTTATCCATCGCATCATCGACATATTCCTGCGTGCTTTCTGGCATTCCAAACCATTCCGGAAGATCATATAAAACTTCTTTTGAAATCGATTCTTTTTCCTTTTTATCTATAATTTCTCTAATACTCATGTTCATCTTTAGTGTCCTACTTTCTTTAAAAAGTCTCGCCCTAATGCGATTTGTCGTTCTCTTTCCACTCTTACTCGGTCTAAATTTTTTGGATACTTCAGTTGGATGACTTTGATCGCATAATCAGAAGAAACAATCGCATGTCCTCTCATATGAGCCGATGCTATGGTTTGAGCGTACACTCTGGCGGCAAACTTACTGATGTCCGCCTTCGACCGCTTTGATAAAGTGTTTGCTAAAAATCCTGCTTGCCGAAGCTGATAGGCGCTTATCTTGCCTTCGAGTCGCTGTTGAAATACATTCAAAGTTTCCTCTAGAATAGATTCCTTATCAGCAAAGCTTTCAATATCCTCTATAAAATTACGGGCATTTTCAACAGCCCAACGAGCGACCTCTTTATGCGGTAATTGTTCAAGGATTATTTCTAACTCCAGCCTCTTCTCCGGGATATCGGTGACTTTAATTTTATAATCAGACGGGACCTTCACGTCCCCATTGATATAACGATTTTGTTCCCACTCATTCCAAGAATACTCTTCTGGCTTCATTGATTTCGCCTCAAATCTCTTTAAACTGTATCGTTATTATACCAAATAACAGAGGAAGGTTCTATTCCCATTCTACTATTTTTTCCAGCACGTCAAAAACACCTGTAGCACTTTGAAACTACTACAGGTGTTATCATTACTTTATGGATTCAGAGGACTGCCTGCTAATCGTCCACCACTCGGCAACCTCCTCCAGCCATCATTTCTTTTTCTTGGGTTTGGGAGATGGCAGTTCATCATAGATAGCTTTAAACAAATCCGTTAAGAACTCCTTATCTTCTACATTTTCCACTAAGAGCATTTCTTTTGCCCCTTCATAAGGCTTTTCCAATGAAGCGTCAGGCATGCTTTCTCTGGCAGCTGTCACATTTTTGATTAGGAGTCGATCATCATAAATACCACCGACAACCTTTTCCCGGAAATACAAAATGTATTCCCCCATCATTGCTCGATAGCGGATATCCTCTAATCCTGATAATTCCTCTAAAATATAGGCTAGATATTCCTTGCTAGAAGCCATCTTTTCACACTTCCTCGTTACTTCCAGATTCTATGATCAAGACGAACAACTTATTTTTACTTCATCTCTACCCATTTGTTGTTATCCATAATGAACGGTTTTGCTAAGCCTTCTCCGGTATAGTCTTGGTATTTCGTTGAAAGATACTTGTAAACATCTTCTTTGGAAGCAAATTTAATCGCCTGATATGGCTCCTCAAACGTCAGCTTCTCAACAAAAAGGAACCCATCACTCGTTGGCACTAATACACCGACATGGCCAATAAAGAGAGACTCGCCATCCAGATTATCATGAATCACTACGGAAAGCATTCGTGCATTCTCATTAAATTTGAACTGAGAAAGGAATTGCTCCATTTTCGCAGCATGCACTTTCACATCGGTTGTCGCTTCTGTTTTTACTCTCGAGAATAATCGATTTAACGCTTCTTTATCCTCAGAGCTAAATAATTTTCCTTTGTCAATGGCATCATTATCAATGAAAAGGAGCGTATCATCTTTTTCAATCGGAGGAATCTCAATGCTATTTTTCAATAATGCATACGTATTAATGCGGCAGTTCGTTCCGACAAAATCACCCATCTTCGCATTCCAAAGATTACTGATTTTCTCTACGTCATACTCTGTTTTGGTGAAAGACTCAAAATCTCCTTGAAGACCCGTCTCACCCACAATTTCATTGTACTCCTTCACCAATTTTAAGAATGATTCTACACTCTCTTTATCGATGTATGCAGAGAGTAACGCCTTCACTTCATCAATACTGCTCTGGTTCGACATATTCGTATAGGATGCGACCCATTGCGGCGTTTCTTCCTTTGTGCTTGCGACAGTTGTCGATGGAGCAGTTGTTTCCGCCACACTCTTTGACTCGGATCTTACTAATGTCTGTGCACATCCAGCTAATGTCACTAGCGTTGCCGCACATAAACCTATTTTTATTGTTCTAGAAAAGTTTTTCATTGATATTTCCTCTCACTTTCCTTCTAATCCTATTTTTTAATTCATCATTCTCTTACCAGGCATAATTAGGTTCCTCGCAAGCCGCCATTGCTTCAAGCAGCTCTTCTGGCGTCACCTTTTTTAAACCACCATACACAGGATCTTGTTCATGTGTCATGGAGTCTAAATAATAAATCGCTGAAATATCTTTTCCATCTGGAGTCAATTCATACCCAATTCCAATCACATTATGCTCCCCATTTTTTCCAGGATAAATTTTGGAAAGGGTAAAAGTGTAATACATTGGATAGCCATCATCAATATTTTTGCGAACGCGCTCCTTGAATACTCTCATCTCTTCAGAATTTGTACTTGCATTCGTAACAACGGCTAGTCGATATCCAGCCTGTCCGTCCTTAGGGAGCGAATAGCCAAATAAATGCTGATTCAACACACGAATGGCATCTTTATTATGCGTTCCAAATGGTACATAAGTCCCCATCTCCTGTGCCAGTTGTCGCTGAGAAACGAATTTCCCCTGAGTGGAAAGAATCATACTCACCGTTGCTGGAGCGCAGAAATACCATTCTTCTTGAATTTGCGGAGTGACAGACAAATCTTCTTACGACGCTTAGGCGTTGGGGGCACAGCCTCGGTTGTGGTTTCTTTTTGTGTTTCTTGAGCAGTGACACTCGTTGTTGTTTCTTGCGTAGTCACTGGCATGGTAGTCGTTGTTTCACTCGTTTGCGACTGCTCTGCCACTTGCTTGGTAGTTGAGGTTTCTATAGAAGTATCCAAGGTCGTTGTCTTGTTTTGTTCACTAGGAGACTTGCAAGACGATAATAGCAACACATTCATACATAGCAGCAAAATAAGACTCTTTTTCATCCTAATTCCTCCATTCTCTCTTCTTAAGGATGACAACTATATCCCTTTGCGTTGGTCCAACATTCTCTCCTCTACATCTTATGTCTTAAGGTTCAACGATTTTATACATGCCATTGTTCTTGGGGAGGATTTCTCCATGCTTCTTTACCGTATAGAAACCGCACTGTCTTTTGAATGCGGTTCCATTCTTCTCACTTATAATCTATCCTATTCTCTTGAAAAAAACAACAAAACTTCTGTGAAGATTAGGAGTTTTCGCATGAAAATTTTTACCTACATCTATGTACTTGAGGAAGCTCTATATTGACAGAGGACCAAAGAAAAAACGAGCACCCGAAGATGCCCGTTTGGTTTTAGAATAAATCAATAATTAACTTAAAGTTTAAGATGGTTAGGATAATTGCTACCGCATATCCAAGGAAAGTATTCCATTTGGCGTTGGTAAATTCTCCCATGAGTGATTTCTTTGAAGTAAAGTAAATCAATGGAAAGATGGAAAATGGTAATGCCACTGATAAGAATACTTGTGAATAGACCAAGAGTTGGTCCAATGTTTTCTCCTTTGCCCCAAAGAGGATTGCCACTACAATCACAGGTAACAACGCAAACAATCGTGTTACGAGTCGGATAATCCATTGTGGTAATTTCATATGCAAGAAGCCTTCCATCACGATTTGCCCGGTCAATGTTCCCGTAATGGTTGAATTTTGACCACTAGCTAATAGAGCGACCGCAAACAGTGTCGAAAGAGTGGAACTTGCGACTGCCCCGGCAATTTTTGAATCTTGCAACGCATTGTACATTTGCGAGAAAGCAGAGATTTCAGAAGCATGTCCGAAGAACAATGCGGCTCCTAAAATTAATAACAGCGAGTTCACAATGAATGCTAAACTTAACTGAATGTTCGAATCCCATGTCATAAACCGAACCGCTTTACGAATATCGTTTGGATCATTGTAATCGACTTTTCTTGTTTGAGACAGTGACGAATGCAAGTATAAGTTATGTGGCATCACGGTTGCTCCGACAATCCCGAGTGCTAATGTTAATATACTCTCGTGCCCTGGTGCTGTCTTATCAAACAACTGCGCTGTCGGTAAGAATCCTTGGAAAATTCCAGAGATACTTGGGTCTGCTAGCGCTACAAGATACACGAAAATCAAAAGAATCGTAAAAATCAAGGTCGATACAATCGCTTCGATTTTCTTGAAGCCCATCTTCATAATTCCTAACAGTAAAAATACGTCTAGAACGGTAATAAAGATGGCTCCCATAATTGGAATGCCAAACAAGAGATTCAATGCAATGGCCGACCCTAGCACTTCTGCTAAGTCAGTAGCCATCAGCGCTAACTCGACAATCACCCATAAAATATGACGCAACCATTTAGGTGCATGATGAGCCGTCGCTTGTGCTAAGTCCATTCGTGCTACAATTCCTAGTTTCCCGGACATTTGTTGCAACTGCATCGCAATTAATGACGAAACAAGAATAACAAAGAGCAATGTATATTTATAAGAAGCTCCTCCAACCACACTCGTTATCCAGTTTCCTGGATCCATGTACCCTACCGCTACAAGAGCACCTGGTCCCAAGAAAGCTCGTAAATTTTGCCAAAAATGATTATTATTAGGAGTTTCTATCGATTGATTCACTTCTGAAAGTGATACTTTTTTACGTGTAGACATCTTGTTCTCCCCTTTCTACTGTAAATAATTTTCATATTATGTAAATTGTCTGAAAACAAATCATGTTCAATAAAAAACAGTGCCTATTATAACACTCTGGCGACCATCGCGCAATGTGAGATGTTACAGTTCATCAAACTGCTGTCTTTCCTCCTAGCAAATAAACTGAAATCAGGAAACAAAAAATGGAAATAAACTCTAAAAGCTTACTTTCATTTTAAGACATTTTTAAGACATTTATATTATCTGCACCGTGCTCTGCTTAAAACGATTGTCGTCTGACAAGAGTTGTAGAAACCTCTACAGATTTTCTTTTATCTCCATTGATAATCGCAAGAACTCCATCAATCATTTCTTTTGCTAACTGACTATAATCTGGAGAAATGGTTGATAATGCAGGTGTATAATATTGTGCTATTGGAATGTTGTCAAACCCTACAATAGCTAATTGGTCAGGAATCGAGATTCCTTTTTCGTAACACGCACGAATAATCCCTTGGACTTTTTCATCCCCAGAGACAAATATAATATCCGGTATATTCGTACCTGTTAAATTCTCCATCGCATAATGATACACAGATTCAATCGTAGCTAATCCATAAACAACTTCTAAAGCAATTTCATACTTTTTCTCTTTTACAAAAGTACGAGCACCCTTCTCACGATCTTTATTGACAAGTGACTCTCCACCCATTAGTAGCCACATGTCACGAAGCCCTTTATCAGAAACGGCTCCCATCAAATCGTGCATTGCTTGGAAATCATTATTCGAAACATAAATAACACCTTCTGTCTGTGATTTCCCAAACACAATAAAAGGCATATTATTTTTCTTTAAATATTGAATTCTACTATCATCTTTACCTTCATAAAAGACAATAACTCCATCGACTAAACTTCCAGTACTTGAAATAATAGAATCCTTAATTGAATCCCCTTCACCAAAATACTCGACGATTGCATTGACTCCCATTTCTTTACAAGTTTGTAAAACCTTATCCAATAGTGTCTGGAACCAGATTAATGGGAAGGACTCCATCTTCTTGACTGAAATGAGAATATTCGTTGTTTCTTTCTTAGTCAGATTTTGTGCATACGCATTTGGAATATAAGACAGTTCTTCAATTACCTTCATCACAGACTGGTAAGTTTCTGTTCTAACTCCATCACCACCATTGATAACACGGGAAACAGTCTTAGGAGAGACCCCTGAAATGCGCGCAATATCATAAATAGTAGCCTTTCTCTTAAACTTTTCCATCCTTACTCCTTATAAATTTATTTTTTCGATAACTATACTAATCGTCATTATTGATACATTCTGTTCACTCGAAATCTTAAGAGTTCACTTTTATATCCAAGCAATTCAAAATATCTGATGATCATCGCTTGAATAAACGCGTAAGATATTGGAATACCGCATAATTCTATCAAATATAATTCCGTGAGACAATTCATTTCTTTTAGTTCTTGATCTATTTGATTGATGTAACTTTCTAAAATTGGTACTATCATTTCTTTGAAAATTACTTTTTTTATTATTTGATCCATTGGAAGATGAAATGCCCATACCCATTCGCATAACTCATGAAATGTATAAATATGACATTCTTTTACTAGGCATTTTCTATTATAATATCGAATGCTGCCATTATCAAAATTTATCTTACATACTTTCATCCCATAATAACTCCTCTATCCATCCAATACTAGGAAATTGGCATTCGAAATCTCTTTAGCGAATACTTATTCATCTAAAAAAGAGCAAGGAATCCCCTGCTCTTTCATCCAAAATTAACTAATCTCTTCAACATAAATGACGCCTGGAAGATTAGAAAGTTCTTCCATAAGTCGAAGATGTTCAAAGCTGCCAGCTAATTCTAACGTTACAAAAGAAGCAATTTTCTTTTCTGGTACATCGAAATACTGGATTCGACTTTGATTGGCTTCTCCAAATGCCGTCCTAGAGTCAGTGATTCGAATTCGATTTTCTGCACAATAGACTAATACACGATTATAGGCTTCCGTGGAATTGACTACAATATAGAGTTCAATTACTCGAGAGCGTTTTTGTAGATACATCTTTAACGGTTGGAACATGGATATCACGCCCCAAATAGAAACGGCTGCTAAAATCGCTCCCTGATAAAAGCCGACTCCAATTGCGAGTCCTATTCCTGCAGAGCCCCAAATACCAGCGGCTGTGGTTAGTCCTGTAACCTTTTTCTTTTCTGTGACAAGGATCGTTCCAGCCCCTAAGAAGCCGACTCCCGAAACAACCTGCGCTCCTAATCTGGTCGGATCTCCTGTCCCAAACTTATAAGAAACAAATTCATTTGTCATCATAATCAAACATGCAGCAACACAAACGACACTATGCGTTCTAATTCCTGCTGGTTGCGATTTACTACCTCGCTCCATGCCGATAACCATTCCGGCTATCAAAGACAATGCAATTCGGATAAAAATATCTGTATTCGTTAATTCAATACCTGTTGTAACCATAATTATTTTCTAGTTGTTTTGCCACGTCTTTGTGTGAAGTAAAGTACTGTTGAAGAAATAATCATCAATACAATTGTATATACAAAGACAAGTGCTTGTGCATTTGATGTTGCTGTTTCATCACCAGCTGAACGGATAGTAATACCTAAAGGTTGAGCTAATGGATGATATAAGAATACAGATAAGTCGAAGTCTGTTAATAGAGAGTTAAAGTTAAGAGCAATAACTGAAAGTACTACCGGTAAAATAAACGGAATAATAACCTTCATCATCGTATAGAATGATGATGCCCCCATACTACGAGCTGCATCTTCCATCTCGTCATCAACGCTAAACAAAATAGCACGAACCATACGATAAGAGAATGGAATTTTTACAATAATATAGGCAATTAGTAAGATTACAAATGTTCCCACAAGAATTTGATTAAATACAAGTGGTTGTGGTTGGTTAAATGTAAATAGTAAACTAATTGCTAATAAAGTACTTGGTAATAGCCATGGTAATAATGCACCATATTCAAAGAGTGAGTCAAAGCGAGCTTTATGTTTACGAACCACACGTGCAAATACAACGGCAAGAACTGTCGCAGTGATAGCAGCAAGAATAGCATATACAAAGCTGACTAAGAATGGTGAGAACGCAACACTATTACTGAAGAATTGGTGATAGTTTTCTAGAGTAAAGTTAGCTAATGACAAGTTACCTGTTTGAATCGCCACTGGATCAGTGAATGAGTACAAGACAATGAAAATCAAAGGTAACATGAATACTACGAATAAAGCGTATGCCACGATATGCGCAATGATATTCCATGGTTTTGAAGTAATCTTTTGTTTTTTCAAAGGTGCTTTTGTTTTAGAAATTGAAATATAATTTCCACCTTTTTCAATCTTATTCATGATACTTAATAAGATTGTTGTTGCAATCCCTAGGACAATCGCAAGTAATGCAGCAAGGTCACGAGAGTTCCCCATCCCTGCAAATGTGATAATCATCGGGTTAATTGTTTGAAATTGTTTACCCCCTACAATCATTGGAGCCGCAACTGCTGATAGCCCACTTAAGAAGATCATAATTGTTAAGGCAAATAATGTTGGCGTTAATGTTGGTAAAACAATTTTTCTGAATACTGTAAATGGTTTTGCTCCCATATTACGCGCTGCTTCAATAGTATGATAATCGACACCACGAATGGTATTTGTTAAGAACAATGTATGGTTGGCTGTACCTGAGAAGGTCATAATGAATAATACAGCACCATATCCCACAAACCAGTTTGGATCAAGGTTTGGTAGGAAGTTTTGAAGAATTCTTGTAATCATTCCATAAGGGCCGTATACGAATTTATACCCTGTTGCAAGAACCACACCACCATAAATTAAAGATGTCATATATCCAAGTTTTAGGATCTTGGCACCTTTAATATCGAAGTATTCTGTGAACAACACACAAAGAAGACCGACTACGTTAACTGTAATAATTAACGAGAATGCTAGTTTAAAACTGTTCATAATACTTTGAATTGCACGTGGTGATTTAAGTACACGATTAACAGCATCTAGCGAGAATTGTCCATCTTTGACAAATACATTCACAACCAAATCAAAGTTTGGATAAATAATAAACGTTACGAGGAACCAGATTAGCCCTATACGAATGAGCCAATCTTTCCAATTTAACTTATGACGCATGTTGTACCTCCCTAATATTGCACGACATCTGAAGGCGTAATATAAAGTTCCACATTTTCCCCAGCAGATTTAATTGCAAATTGACTATCAATACGTGTTACGTTTAACACTTGATGATCAGACACTTTAACTGTGTAACGAACTGTAACACCAGAGAATTCTGTATCGATGATTGTTCCTTTAAGAACTATATCTCCTTCTGTTTCACGTCTGAATCTAATTTTTTCTAAACGAATATATCCTTTTTTATCTTGTAAAGGAACGTTTGGATTATTTTCTAAAATCTCATGGACAGTTTCTTCAGAAAGGACATTAATATCTCCGATAAAGTCACAAACAAACTCTGTTTTTGATTGATGATAAATTTCAGGAGGTGTTCCCACTTGTTCAATGAATCCATTGTTAAATACAGCGATTCTATCTGACAATGTTAACGCTTCTTCTTGGTCGTGAGTAACGTACAATGTTGTAATTCCTAAATCTTTTTGTAGACGTTTCAATTCTTTTCTTAAGTCTACACGTAATTTAGCATCCAAGTTAGAAAGTGGTTCATCAAGACAGAGAATTTTTGGTTCTAATACTAACGCACGAGCTAGTGCCACACGTTGTTGTTGTCCACCTGATAATTCTGATACATTACGTTTTAATTGTTGGTCAGAAATTTTAATTTTTGCTGCTACCGCTGCAACTTTTGCTTTAATCACATCTGGAGCTACTTTCTTCACTTTCAAACCAAATGCAATATTATCAAAAACTGTCATTGTTGGGAATAATGCATAAGATTGGAACACAATTCCGATTCCACGTTTTTCAGGTTCTAATTTAGTAACATCCTTACCATTTACTTCAATGCGACCTGCCGATGGATCTAAAAATCCAACTAATGCACGTAAAGTCGTTGACTTTCCGCATCCAGAAGGTCCTAAGAATGTAAAGAACTCCCCTTCGTTAATTTCTAAATTCAAATTGTCAATCGCAATAAAATCACCGTATTTAATTTGAATGTTATCAAATTTAATCATATCGTTTACTCCTTTGTGTTATCTTAAAAAGTCTCGCGTAGACTCTTTCTATGGCATAGAGTAGAATCCTAGCGAGACTCTTATCGATTAATTCAACATTTAATATTATTTAACGTATTCTAATTCAGCTTTTTCAACCCATTGGTCTAAGTATTTACCAACAACTTCCCAGTTAATATCTTGTGGTTTAAGTTGGTCAACAAATTTCTTAGTTGCTTCTGGTAATTCTTTTACAGCATCTTTATTCGCTGGAATAGAACCAAATTTTTGGCTGTATTCTGCTTGAATTTCAGCTTGACCGAACCAGTTGATGAATTCTTTTGCTAATGCTTGTTTCTTACTTGTGTTAAGGATCATTGTTTGTTCAGTTACGAATGGAACCCCGATTTCAGGTGACATTACTTTGAATTCAACATTTTGTTCTTTTTGTCCGACTAACGCTCCAGAACCCCACATCATACCGTATTGGATTGGGCTTTCTTTATCTAACACTTTAACAACTGAGCTTTCACCTTTTTGAAGAGTATAGGCATTTGCAAAATATTCTTTTGCAACTTCCCATCCTTTTTCTGATACGCCTAAATCTCCTTTTTCATCAAGGTAACGAACTAAGATACTTGCGTAAATCGCACGTCCTGTTCCTCCTGTTAATCCATAGATAGAGTATTGACCTTTATATTTTTCTGCTAATTCAGTCCAGTCTTTAGGCATTTCTTTAGCTTCTGGATTCCCAATTAATACTAAAGGTTGAACAATAACTGGGTTATAGTATCCATTTTTATCTGCTAATGATGCATCAATCTTATCAATCCAATCTGGTTTGAATTGTGTTAAAAGATTTGCGTCACGAAGTTTGTTTGAGTCTACCGCACCAATACCAAATATCATATCTGCTACTGAGTTATTTTTTTCAGCGATAACACGGTCAGCTAATTGGGCACCAGCGATATCCACCATACGAATGTTGAAACCAGCTTCTTTCGCTTTAGCAGTTAGCCAATCTCCACGTCCATTTGAAACAGAGTTAGAATAAATTACTAATTCTTGGCTCTTATCCGCTTTTTCTTCTGATTGTGCTTGAGGTGCAGTGGTTGTAGCGTTTGATGAACTATTTGCTCCTCCTGAGCATGCAGCTAATGTTGTAACTGCAAGCCCTGCAGCTAGTAAAGTTTTTAAAAATTTCGATTTTTTCATTTTGAAATCTCCTTTTTGTTTTTATTTGTAATTTTTATTTTCCAAACTTTTCGCAATATGGAACAAAACGTCTCATATCTTCAAACACTGTATAATCGATACGATTTACAGTAATGACAGGAACTTTTTCAAGTAAAACTTTTGTTAATTCCTTTTTCACTTTAGTAAACTCTTCATTTTCTTCTTCAGTTAATGGAACTCGAAGATATCCAATTGAGATATGGAATTGGTAACGATCATGGTTAGGGAAACGAACACCTGCTTTTTCAGAAACATAAGTTCTAATTTTTTCTAATCGTTTAGCGGATTTTTCATCTGCTGGTTCAACTAAAATATTTTGATTTCCCATTTCAGTCACACGCATATGAATCTCTTCATTTAGCAATGGGAAAATTTCTAGTTGTTTTGCAAAGTAATCATGGATTTCTTGTAATGGTGTATCCAATGGTAGATGGCTACTCCAAAATTCAGTCTCACGATTTTCATGGCAAAGCAATTCAATTACAGTCATATGAATAGAATCTCTAGGGGTGAGAGTAAATTTATCAATAAAAGGTAATTCTCTATAGCGAGCCTGAATAATATCCACAACTTCCATTAAATCTGGATTTGTATAAAGATTGGCAACAACAGTGTTACCTGGAAAATGATTAAATTCTCCATTTTCTTTAAATTTTATTTTTGTAAGATTTTTCATGTTATTCTTCCTTCTTTTGTTTTTGACACCGGTGTCAAACGGTAACTTCATTATAGTGTGTAACCGATTTCTTGTCAACCGTTTTCATAATTTTTTTTATTCCTATTTTTATTGTCTTTTTTACTATTACAAAGCAGAATTATACTATCGATATCCGTTTGGATTTTTCGATTGCCAATTCCATGTATCTCTACACATGTCTTCAACTGATTTCGTTGTCTTCCAATTTAATTCCTTATAAGCTTTGTCTGCATTTGCATAACAAGTCGCGACGTCTCCTGATCGTCTTGGAACAATTTTATAAGGAATTGGAACCCTATTAACACTTTCAAATGTATTTACAAGTTGTAATACACTAGTGCCTTCTCCTGAACCAAGGTTATAAATATAAACATCTGTTTTTTCAGATACTTTTTCTAACGCTTTTATGTGGCCAATCGCTAAATCCACTACATGGATATAATCTCGAACACCAGTACCATCTACCGTATCATAATCATTTCCAAAAACGCTTAACTCTGGTCGCTTACCTACCGCTACTTGTGCAATAAAAGGCATCAAGTTGTTAGGAATTCCTGAAGGGTTTTCACCAATCAACCCAGACTCGTGAGCCCCAATCGGATTGAAATAACGAAGCAATGCAATACTCCACTCTGAATCTGCTACATGAACATCTTTTAAAATTTGTTCAAGCATCACTTTGGTGTACCCATAAGGATTTGTTGCACTTGTCGGCATTGTCTCAATGAGGGGTGATTGATTGTGAATACCGTATACAGTCGCACTCGATGAAAATACAATCTTCTTAACTTTAAACTCTGACATCACTTCAACAAGAGCTAATGTGCTCATAATATTATTTTCGTAGTACATCACAGGCTTTTGCACGGATTCGCCAACAGCTTTGTATCCTGCAAAATGAATTGCTGCCTCAATAGATTCTTGTTCAAAAACTTTTCTCAATCCTTGTTTATCACAAACATCTAATTCGTAAAACGCAGGACGTTTCCCTGTAATTGCTTCAATCCGATCTAATACCAAGATGCTAGAGTTCGAAAGGTTATCGACAATTATGACTTCCTTCCCTAAATTTAATAATTCTACTACGGTATGGCTACCAATATAACCAGCTCCGCCTGTCACCAATATTGCCATTTGGGGTCCCTCCTAATTAATTCCAACCGACTTAACAAATCTCATAAATGCTTCATGTCCAAACGGAGTATTCTTATAAACGCCAGCATCTTCGAGAACTCTTGCAAACACTTGTCCTACTTCGTGTTGAACTACGCTATTAATCTCTTCTTCTTTAACGTTAGAGTATTTTTCTTTTAATTGGTCTGCCCATTCTAAATGATAATCTGCAATTGCGTTATCTTTGCCTAAAAGATATTTCTCAACTTCCTCTAACTCTGTTTTCAAACGAGGTGGTAAAATAGCAAGTCCCATCACTTCAATTAACCCGATATTTTCCTTTTTAATATGCTGAACATCTTTATGAGGATGATATACGCCATCTGGATGTAACTCTGATGTGTGATTATCTCTCAAAACAAGATCCATTTCAAATTGACCATCCACTACACGAGCAATCGGAGTGATTGTATGGTGCGGAATTTCTCCAGTTGTAGCAATAATATCTGCCTCTAAATCGGTATACCCTTGCCATGATTTTAAAATCTTCGAAGCTAATTCCACTATTCTTTGTTTATTCTTACCACGTAATCGAAGAACAGACATTGGCCATTTCACAATACCAGCTTGAATATCTTCGAACCCTGAAAATACGAAGGTTGTTTCACATTCCGCTACTTCCATTGGGAAAACGTATTTTCCACCTTGATAATGGTTGTGACTTAAAATAGAGCCACCTGCAATAGGGAGGTCTGCGTTTGATCCTACAAAATAACCCGGAATAATATCTACAATTTCTAATAGTTGTTCAAATGTTTTAGGAGTAATCGCCATCGGAATATGCTTTGTATTTAGAAAAATGGCATGCTCATTAAAATATGAATATGGTGAATATTGTAATCCCCATTCTTCATCTCCAAGTTTCATTCGGATAATTCTATGATTCGCACGAGCTGGGTAGTTTACTCTTCCTTGATACCCTTCATTTTCCATACACAAAAGACATTTTGGATAATTCGAAGCTTTCATTAATTTTTCAGCGGCAATTGCTTTAGGGTCTTTTTCTGGTTTAGAGAGGTTAATTGTAATCTCTAGAGGCCCATATTTTGTTTCTGCACGGAACGCAATATTTTTAGCAATCGCTGATAATTTAATATAGTCGTTATCTTTACTTAGTTGATAAAAATCATTCAAGGCTTTTTCAGGAGACTCTTGATAAGTACTCCAGAAATTTTCATTAACAGCACTTGGAATTGGAGTAATAAAGTTCATTAACTCTGCGCCTAAACAGTCTTTTTCTTCTGCTAAGGGGCCTACTTTCCCATTCGTTTCAGCTAATTCAACGAGCATATCTTTTAATTTTTTTATATCTATTTCACTTGTAGGTGTATTAGCTCCTTCCTCTCCGACTAGAGCAAGTACTCTATTCTTTACATATGAGTAATCCATAGGTTTATACAACCCAGATTGAATTACTTGTTCAACAAAATTATTGATTACTGTTTGCATCATTTTCTCCTCTTAATCTACTTGACTATTCAATTATTTCCTTCTTTTCAGGGCTTCAATCCGTTAAAAGATCGACGATTAGTATACTTGCATCATCTTTCTTTCCATAAATAGGATCGACCTCCTGTGATTGTTTTCTCATTACAATTAGATCATCCAATTTATTCTCTGGATGTTGAGAATAGAACTCATAAAAACCATCGCTCATTAATACAATTTGAGGACTAGTCACTTCTGTACTCCCATAAATAGCATGTTCCACACAAGATTCATCTAGCGAGCCAATCCAATATCCATTTGACGTATTGGCCAGTTCTCTAATTTTTTGTAAGATTATTTTTCTTTCGGGGCCTTCCTTACTCGAAAGTGCAATTTCGTTTTTTCCTAAATCAAACAAACGATCCACACGATGGTCGGTTACCTCTTGGTCATTTACGAGCATGACACAATCTCCAAGAATCATGTATTCCAGTTTTGTTTTTGTTAATTTTGCAAAAACAAAGGCAAACGTCGGCAGTTTACAATATTCTTCATGGTTAGAATCATCTAACCCTATAATCGAACGGACCTCCTTAATACTTTCAGAAAAAATTTCTTTTAACGTTTTTGATTCTGCACAATGTTTTGCAATCACCTTAGACAATAAATGCGTTACTTCAGAAACCGAATATCCAATCGATTTTTTTGCATTATATAAATCTGTGGCTCCATCAATCACCCAAAAGAAATTTCCAAAACTACCAAGCGCATCTTCATTTTCAACCGCCGTACCTTGAATAGAACAAATGCTTTTAATTTTCATGACGTTTCTTCACTCCTCCGACTCCAAAAAACACTCCTAATCCAACAAGGGAAGCAATAGCACCTAAGTAACTATTCGTTCCTGTTTGTGGTAATTCTTTTTGATTTCTGTTTGCCTCAGCTTGAACGAGTGCTTCTTTTGCTGGGGTGTCGGATTTCTTGACTTCTTCAGAAACCTTACGGAACTCAAACTGTAGATATCTTTCAAAACGTTCTCCTCGCGCGATTGGAACGAACACCTCTCCAATTTTGTCAATTAAATTAGCCAATTGATCATCGGAGTAGGTTGCAAGATAGTAATACCCATTTTTATTTCTTGCAATCACATGATAGTTTCCATTTTCTGTATGAATATCAGCATATCCAAGACCTAAAGCTACAACGGAAATATTTCCGTTATCGCCAGAATTTAGCAGTGAAATGGAATTCCCTGTTAGGTTTGAGAAAGAATTATCAGTTGCTGTAATGCTGCCTGTAGAGTTATTGATGACAATCCCATCTTTTCCACCGTTAATAACGTTGCCTGAAACAGTTAATCCATCGCTAATGCGGAGAAGTTCAATTGAAGGAACTTCAGAATTTTGAGCTTGATTATTAATGATATTGTTTGTCACTTCAATATCTTTTACTTTCCCTAAGTACTCTTCACTATCTCTTGCTACTCGGATTGCTTGTGTTTTAGGATCTTTAATATTGAATCGATTATTTGTAATTACTACTTTCTTATTTAAGTCCAGAACATCTTCTGTATTTTTGTAACTAAAGGCATTTACTAACGCTCCACCATCTTCTCTGTATCGAACACTTTCTTCCTTTGTCTTTTTATCAAATACATTATCTTTAATCACAATATCTGTGAATCCAGTAAATCGAATGCCTGAATAAACTAAGTTATCAAAATGATTGTTCAAAATTTTAATATTCGAAGGATTTTCAGTAGTAATGGCTTGATAATGCGTACCAATTGCAGTTACCAATTCACCAGACTTGTCACTCTTTCCAAAGTATGAATTCTGAATGGTTACATTTTCTGATTTCACACCTGTTTCGTTTAACGCGTATGGGAATCCTTTTCTTGTCATCGGTTCGATTTGAATCGACTCTTTTGTAATCATTGCATTATCTTTAATCGTTTTAGGTAATGCTTGACCTAAGAAACGGGATTGGTCCACCAACACATTTTTAGACCCTGCAATTTGAATGGCATGCCCTTGATAACTATCCTTAAACGTTACATTGCGGATAGTGACATTTGAGCTATTCCCAATCGCAAAACCACCAGAAGAATTAATAAACGGTAAATTCTTTGGTTTAGTGCCTTCTTCATTCAAAGCACCATTCATATCAATCGTACCACCCGTAAAACTAATATTTTCTGTTGGCTCCCAGAAAATCTTGTCTCCTCCATTAATGAAAGGTCCCGTCATAAATACGATTGAAGGACGTCCTTGGAAGTTAATTCCGTTAACAATCGTTGCATCATCATGCAAGCGAATATCGATATTGCTCTTTAATTGGACCATTTTCTTTACAAGATACTTTCCTTCAGGGAAATATAATTTTCCTCCACCGAGTCCTTGAGAAGCTGCATCAATAGCCGCTTGCATAGCTTCGTGATCATCCGTAACTCCATCCCCAACTGCACCGAAATCTTTAACATTTAAAGTATCAGTTGTAGGTTGAGCAGCTTCTGCCCCATTCGCACTTCTTTCCGATACAGAACGAAGAGCGTTAGCTGGTACATTTAACTTTTCGTTATTTGCATCTTTATTTACTTCTTCTACTTTTTCACCGGCATCAGCCTTCTTAGGAGTTTCTACATTTTCTTTTGGAGTTGCATTTTCAACCGTAGTTTCTAATTGGCTGTCCTTTTGAGCAGGAGTTTCTTTTGCCTCTTTCTCACCCTCTTGAACTTTTTCAGGAGATGCCTCCGTTGTTACTAGTTTGTTTTCTTCTGTAGTTGGCTGAGTCGAAGTAGCTACTTCCTCTGCTAATACATTTTTCGCACCCACAAAAGAAACCGCTAACAAAATAGAACAAACTCCAACTTTTAACTTACGAATACCAAATACTTTTTTGCCGTCTAAACGTTTCATAATGACCTCCATATTTTATGACCTAATAGATATTTACTTTTTGACACCGGTGTCATTTTATGACGACTACATCTTACCGCTCAAACGATTAAATGTCAAGCGCTTTCAGAAATACTATTAGTATCCGTATTTTCGAAAACAAAAAAGAATGCTGATCATCAACATTCTTCTTCATTCTATTTTAATTCTTCTGAATCTTAATCGGATATCGTTTCACAGCTTGAGGTAACTGCTCTAGCAACGCATCATTGACCTTGCTTTTCCCCATGAAGAACATAGTCGTGGTTCCATCCTTTTGTTCAATGATGACGAAATAACGAGCGCCACCACCTTTTCTTCCTCGCATAAAATCAAACGAAATCCGGCGAATCGATGATAGAGGAATTCGACGCTTTTTGAAACAGAACGCCACATGAATGTAAAATGTTCCATTCGCGATATGAAAAGCTGCCATGAACGGACCTCCGCTCTGCTTTGCGGCTGTCCATCGGCGAACGAAAATGACAAGCACACATATCGCGATAAACCCACTACTCACCAGGAATACCATCGGAATCCCAAATCTCGTTCCACTTTCTATTGTTGCCATCTTCATTCCTCCCTTACATCAACGATTCGTTATGCCAATTTTTTATATATTTTTGTCGCAATCCATACAATGACGATTGCCATAACTAAAATTCCAGTTTCAGCGATTCCAGCTCCCACGACGTTTCGTTGATAGAGCGCCGCAAAGCAATCCGCCATCATATGTAGTAAAACGGCCCCGCATAAATACTTTTTATTCTCTGCAATGACACTGTAATACACGATGATGGTACAGCCAATATGAATCCCCATTGAACTGATTCTTTCGAGAACGGTCATCACAGCTGTTTCGACATTAAACTGTGCTGCAGCTTGAAAACTTTGCATGGCGAAGGCTGCATTCTTTTCAGTAACATGTAATGCCGTCAGCGCAGAATCGACACTTCCGTTTTGAAGCGATGTCGCAATCACTATGTAAAGCAGAATCGATGGAAGAACAACTGTTAGAACTTCGATAGCTCCATGCCCAATTCCATACAACACTGCATTTTCACGCGTGCGATGCTTTTTCATAATGTATTTTAATACGATATAGCGACCACATTCCTCGAAAATCCCTGCCATCATCATTCCATATAACACGAATGCTACCGTATTTCCATTTAAAAACTGAGAAATCGGATTATCTGCTAGTAAAAAGAAATAATGGAAAACTGATTCAAGAATACGGGCAGAAACAATAAAACCTAATGCCCCAGCAACGAAATAACTGATTTTCACTTGACCTTTATGACTTCGCATCCAATAAACAATAGGTAAAATTCCTATCAAAAGAAGCAAAATAATCGTCACGATTAATGACGGAATCGCGGTTGGTCCAAGAACGATTTGATTAAATCCACTCATGCTTGATCACCGTCCCAAATTTCAATACAGAATCCTTTATGTCCACACTCTGAGCAAGTTAAATTCCGGGTTGTGGGCGTATGCTTTGCAAAGAAAGCCTCTTTCTTTCCTGGTTTAAATTCTTGATGGCACTCAGGGCAAATATATTTAACGTGTTTATAATAATAGTTACATACCCAAACAAGCCATACCGTTGCCAAAAGAGCCCATAGCGCAAATCCCCACCACATTCCTTTGAAAATCCAGAATGCAATCGACACCCACTGAAGTACTCCGACCACCAATCCTGTTGAAAGTATAATCCGGTAAAGTTTTTTGAGTTGTTTCTTACCTTTCATCACTACTGCTATGTCCGCGATGGATTCAAGTGAGAAGGATTCTTTGTTTTGGACTGTCGACTGTAATTCACGTAATTTTTCCAATTGCTCTTGTTTCTCTTGGATTTCTTCCATCAATAGACTTTCCTGTTGTTCTATTAAAATCGAAATGACTTTTTCAGGATGTTCTTCTTCTAACAATTCAGAAATGGCATCGATAGGTACATCCACCTCTCGAAGAAAACAAATGACTTTTAGACGTTGAAGATCACTTTCAGAATATAATCTTCTGCCTCCTTCAGAAAGTTCTGTCGGAATCAAGATACCTCTTTTGTCATAATACTGAACGGTTCGAACAGTCACGTTGCAAAGTTTCGCAAGCTCCCCTGTCGTATATTTTGACATAGCTTTCACCTCCTTATTGCCTGCATATTACTACATTACGTAGCGTTACAAGCAATACCTGACGCTAGGGGATTTTTCATTTTTCTATTAAATACTATATTAAATGCTAATTTTATTTTTTTCCACCTCTTTTAAGTAGGTTTTAGGTTCGTCGTGCAAATTATAGTTAACCTAACGGAAAGGAGAAGCTCCCCAAACAGGCGAGCAGTGACAACCATGAAAACAATCGTCATTATTCCAGCATATGAACCAGAGGAAAAATTAATTCCTTTAACGCAGCAACTCATCGCCAAAAACTTAGAGGTCGTCGTAGTCGATGATGGTAGCGGGGAGAACTATCTTCCTATCTTCACAAAGCTTACAGGAGCCACAGTTTTAACCCATCCTGAAAACAAAGGAAAAGGAGAAGCGCTCAAAACCGCTTATCGATACATCAAAGAAAATTATGCAGACAAGGAAGTAGCCATCGTGACTGCAGACTCCGACGGACAACACAGCCCCGAAGACATTGAGCGCATCGCCAACCGAGCAGCCCTTAAACAGGACAGCCTCGTACTCGGAGTTCGAAACTTCGACGCTTCCCACGTTCCACTTAGAAGCCGCCTTGGCAACAAAATTACCTTAAAGATTTTCGAGATGACCAGCGGGACGAAACTTAGCGATACACAAACCGGTCTTCGTGGATTCTCAAGCACGCATTTAGACAAAATGCTGGAGATTTCAGGATCACGTTTCGAATACGAAATGAATGTGTTGATGATTTGGGCAAAAGAAAAACGTCCTTTCTGCGAGCTAGACATTCAAACGATTTACGAGAACAAAAATGAGGGCTCACACTTTAACCCTCTTCGCGATTCATTCAGAATCTACAAAGAGATTTTCCAATTCGCCCTATCATCAATTCTCTCTTTTTTTCTAGACTACACCCTCTACGCCTTCCAGATTTTTATCGGCGTACCACTCGTGACCGCTAACTTGGTCGCAAGGGTGATTAGCGCAGGATTCAACTTCTTCGTGAATAAGAAGTTCGTCTTTGCCAGCGACAAACCCGTTCTCAAAGAACTCGGCGGCTATATTTTACTCGCCAGCTTCTCATTAACGCTAAACACATCGATTTTAATGGGCCTCAGCTACGGATTCGGCATCGGACCACTCATTGGTAAAATCATCACCGAAATCGGGATGTTCTTCTTTAACTGGTTTGTACAAAAGAAAGTCATTTTTGAGCAAGAGAAAGGTGTGCATTATGTCAAATAACAAAAAAGGAAAAGCACTCAGGAAAATCTTAACGACCGCTTATACGGCAGTCCTCATCGGGGCTTCAGGGATGGTCATCGCCGATACGCTTTTTATCTCAAAGAGCTTGGCAAAGTTCAGTAATGAAACGGCTGCGGCAACGAACACATCTACTGGAACTAGCGCAAGCGGCACTGGAACGTCGGGGAACTCGAATAATTCAGGCAGCTCAAGTAGCTCAGGAACCTCTACAACGCCAACCGTGAGCACGGCGACGGCCTACGAGGACGATACAAAATCCATCACGATTGAGACGTACGAGCGAAACAACACGCAAATCCACGTCGCAACAGTGAAAATCAAAGGCAACGCATCAATTAAGACCGCCTTGGCCGACGAAACGTACGGTCGAAACGTAACCGCGAAGACTTCAACGACTGCTAAAAGCGTGAACGCGATCCTTGCGATTAACGGAGACTACTACGGTGCTAGAGATGCTGGATACGTCGTTCGGAACGGACAACTCTTACGAAGTGAAAGTCAAAATGCTAGCCAAGAAGATTTAGTCATCTACAAGGACGGAAGCTTCGGCATCATCAAAGAAGGCGACATCACAGCGCAACAATTAGTCGATAACGGCGCGATGCAAGTCTTGTCATTTGGCCCAGCGTTGATTGAAAACGGACAAATAGCCGTCGACAGTTCAGATGAAGTTGGGAAAGCCATGGCGAGCAATCCGCGTACAGCCATCGGAATCGTCGACGACAGCACTTATGTATTCGTGGTGTCAGACGGACGAACCAGCGAAAGTAAAGGCTTATCGTTGAAACAATTAGCTGAATTTATGAAAGAATTGAACGTCACTACCGCCTATAACTTAGACGGTGGCGGATCTTCTACCATGTACTTTAACGGACAAATCATTAACAAACCGACAACAAACGGTCGAAACATCGAAGAAAGAGAGGTGAGTGACATTGTCTACTTATAAAAAGAAAACAGGACTGACATTCTACACCGTCGCAACGGTGGTGACACTAGTCGTCGGAACGGTGTATGAATTCTTCAGCCACCAAGTCTACTCCCCATTTATGTACTTGCTCTTTATGATTCCGCTCGTGCTTGGAGTGGTGCCAAATCTCATAGCGAAAATGACCGGGAAAACCTTCCTGGAGTCAGAAGACGCACAAGCAGCCTACAAGATGGGTGTCCTCACCTTTATATTCGGCAGCTTCCTCAAAGGAGTCTTCGACATCTACGGAACCAGCTCCATCTACCCAACCCTCTACTTACCCGTCGGTGCGTTGCTTCTAGTCGCAGCGATTGGGTTAGAGATGTACTACAAGAAGGCAGTTGGTGAATAAAAAAAGGCCGGAGCCCTTTACGGGGCTCCGGTTTGTTGTTAATAGATAATGACTACGCAAAAATTAAAAATAAGCAATTTCTGCATCTCCATAATCAATAATATCCATTGTATTTGATGACATTTTCAAGCCAATTCCATGCTCCGATTCTCTAGGAGAACCAAACTCTAGCCCAAAAATAAAATCTGGCTCGTCATCTTCTGACAATAGATGTATTCCCAATAATATACTTTGTTTTCATGTTACACATAACTCCAATTAAATTATTATTAAATTTCTGTACTCCAAATTTCGGCTTTAACTAATCTCAAACCTTTTAACATTAGGAATTTATTGTTTTAACAATGAATTTAGATTTAATATAAAAATAGTTCGATTGTAATTAACACATTGAACCTCTAAAGATTTTGTTTTATAAGTTTATCAAACTGATTTTTCCTTTTTTGGATTTGTTTCGCTTTTCCTTTATAGATAAATCCTTTATTAAAATTCTTTTCAATTTGTTGATAATCTAATTTATCGACAATACTATCAAAAATCTTAATATCGATTTCTTTTATCAATTGAATAAACTTTAAAAAGTATATTTCTTCGAATTCTAGTGATGTAATAGTATTAATTTTCTCAATAATTTGAACGGTATTTTCCGAAATTATTCTTTTAGTTTTTTCTTTATCTGTTTTATATAAACTTTTTAATGCATAAAAGCTAAAGTTCCACCATCTTTCTGTAAATAAATCTATCTTTATACCTTTATCGAATGCCTTTATACCGCTTGTGGGTGACATCGATATTAAAGGAGAATACATAGTTGAAATTTCATCAAGATTATTTGCAATGAATTTTTTTGCCACTTTAGGATAACCTAAATATAAAATTTCACATAATTCTGAAATTTCAAAACTACTTTCCCAACATTGCCTTGCTTTTTCAGACAACTTGTTTATATCAATATTATTGACAATTCTCCTTGCTTTCTGCCTATCATGAAGGGCAACTAGATACATGATTGGTTGTATAGCATGCCAATCTCTTGGTTGACAATTAATGATTACTTCAGAGAATTCTTTTTCTGGAAGTACTGATACTATTAATTCAGATGATCTCTTTTCCAAGGTTGTGGGTCTATGCCCTCCCAATAAGTTTATACCACATATGTATATGAAAAAATCAAAACTAAATAAATAAATGGCATCTGACATATTATTTAAAAAGTATTCTTCATATATAGGAATTAAATTCCAAATACAACGGTGTATATACTCGGGATTAGTATATATAACCAAACACAAAAAATCTGTTAACTCTGCAATATTTGAAATTGTAATTATTTCCGTAAATTTATTTATAGACTTCTCTAACATTTTCCCCACTAGCAAACAGTCTTTTTTGGGAAGTGAGAATAGCAACCGGTTGTATAATTGTCCCCAAGAATAAAAGCTTGGATTTTCTTCTTTATACATTGATTCATGTAGGTTTACCCAATTAATTTTCTTTATAATTTCTTTATGTTTCTTGAGATCTACATTAATTAAAGTATTTATCAAATGAGAATAGGCATACGCTGTTTCATTATTTGCTTTTTCAATCCAATCAAGCAATACTGCTTCGTTTTTATTAAAATAAAATCTACCATTTCTTTTACACTTCATAGTAAAAACTTTCTCAATAAAATAAGCTATTTCCATTTTTTCTTTAGAAGATTCAATATAGCTTATATCATTTAAAATTGTATCTATCATTTTTTCAGTTATAATAAATTCATATCCACCATAACCACTCATTCCATTGCATAGCCAGACAACCCCTAACGTCGAAACCTCTTTTCTCAGAACCATCTCTTCAATTAGCTTAAGTATTATTTCTTTTCTATTTGCAGAGCTATCTTTAAAAAACAACGCTATAATTACTTTTGCACTTTCCATATGAACAATACGTAAATCTTCTTCAGAGAGCAAAATCATCTTATCTATTAAATAATCTAAATCCTCTCTTCCCCAAATTAATGAACTATCAATTTTTTTTAATTCATTACATATCCAGTTAAAATCCACATTATTATCTAGTTTTAGTATTTGAAGAATAGCAATTGCCACTACGAGGAGAGAACGGTTATTCTTTGTACAAATGGCTTGATACCGTTCTTTCATTGTATGCCACCCTCCTCGTAATATGTAGTTAAATTGCCACGGCGTTATGGCTTTTTTTGCTTCTTTTAGTCTCCACTCTATTGGTTGACTTGCAAGGGTTATTCCAATACTATTATCACAACTGTGTACTACCGAAATAATTTCATCTTTCTTTTTAAGATAATCCATATATATAATTTCAACTGCATCTTTATTAGTCAATAATATTGTATCTTGTTTAACAACTGTTGAAATCGTCTTTGCTAGTAATATCTTTAAATTGGGTCTTGAAAGATTTTTTAATTCGGTTATTACTTTATCAGATAGTCTTTGAGCATCATCAATCAAATAAAAGGATAATTCAGAGTTATTTTTAATTGATGTAACATCGATATCTTCTGTACCGTTATACTCATAGACTCTCCAATTATTTTTAAAAAATTCATACGCAACTTGATAGACACATATAGATTTCCCACATCCCGTTTCACCTTCCAATATTGCATAATCTACAATTGACAATTGGTGTATTATTTTTTCGACTTGTGGAAAACACGGACAAGCTTCAACATCTGCTGACGTTAAGCGATATCCCATAATCGCATGCGATAAATCGCGTTGATAAGAAAAATCAACTTCTTTCCATATTTTTGTATTAACGGGTTCATAAAAGGCTTCCTGATTTATTTTTTGTTTTTCAATTATACTTAATATTTTCTCCACATGCCTTAGCGCCATCTCATGATAAAAACGTAAGTTAGCAACCTTGAAAATTTGATTTGTTTTCTCTCTATTACATGCTGCACAGGATGGTAGGTAATTTTCAATCGAGTCAACAATAAATCCATTTCTGTTTAATTCAGTAAAATATTCCTTAACTTCGTTATCAACGGTTGCTTGTGGATTAGATGGTAGAATATGGTCTATTTGCATATCACGTTGCTGAATCGTTCTTCCGCAATATGCACATTTTTCTTTATATGCCTTAAATATAGCGGAACGTAAATACGAACTATCTTTTTTATATTGGTGAAACATTTTTTCCTCCCATCACTAATTATTAGTAATTATTTTAATTTTTTCTTTCCCATCCTCACAACATACAACTCTTCGTTTTTATCGACAAGCTGGCTAAGTAGCTCGTGGCACGATTCGAATCGTCTTTAATTGCGGCGTTCGAGGCCTCATAGTAGATGATTTTAGCTACGGTACTTGTATTGGTTCGTTAACGCTTCGAAGTAATCGTTACTCTCGTGAGCGATGGCTAAATCATTGAGAGCATATACTTTTTCCTACTGATTTATAATCAATATCATTTCTCCAAAGTCGCAATCTGCCTGCATATGATTGCGGTTACATATTTATTTATATCTTCAATCAAAATAACTGTCCTAGCCCATTATCTCATGTTCTCTTTGTCGCTTCAATGGCTTAAGGAAGATTATTTATCACCTTTTTCAATCTACCTCTAATATTTTTCTCATAATATTTACCAGAACTAAACAAACCGGAGCCCTTTATGGGGCTCCGGTTTAGTTAGTTTGGAAAATAATCTATTCTAACCCTATATCAATCTGTTTTATTCCAGCTTTCCAAAGGGGTAATTCTTTTATTAAATATTGAGGTCGTATATCATACTCATTTAATCTTTGGAGGTCTATCCATTCACATTCATATTTCCCTTCATCCAACGTATGAGATGGAACCTCCCCTAGAAGAGTCACTTTATAATGAAATTCAATCATATGATGGAGTTCGCCTTTATAATCAAATCGATTTTCCACAACAAACATCGACTCTTCGACTTCACAATCGACACCTAGTTCCTCTTTCACTTCCCTGGCTACAGCTTTTCGGCTTGCTTCGCCTACCAATATTGCTCCGCCCACTAAGTGATTTTGGCCTTCTACCTTATAAGTGAACAACTTTCCATCCTTCACTACAATGGCTGATACTCTAACGCCATATCTATAAGTATCTCCTATTACTCTAAAATCCACGGTAATCACTTCTTTCTGAAAAATGAATACAACTATTATAACACAGTTCTTATCCTTGTGGATTCCGCATAAAAATAACACCTTATCCTACTGACAAGGTGTATCTATTCGTCTATATGAACTTCCACACTTTCCTTGGTTAAAACGACTATTTTTTCTCTTTTTTATTCTTAATAAAGATGATGATTACTATACAAATCACTAACCCCGTAGCTGCTGGTTTAACGAGCGCCATTCCATTTTCTCCACTAGAAAGGATACTATGGACGACCTTTAATACAGCTCCAGCGATTACAACCCATAATAATTGTCCCCATTTTCGATTCCAAGTAGTATAAATCATAAAAATAAAGAATAATAAAATCAATGTACAAACGATTATTTTCTCAGTTGTCCAACCACTCGTTAAATAGTTCTTTTCAAACTCTAAGAATAAATGAACCTGTTCATCCACCGCTTCCGGTTTTGGAAACCAAAACATACTCGTGAATAAGCCAAAAATCGACATAAACAAAATCGAAAAAGATTGTTTATAAGCACCAATAACAATTGGAATTATAAACAATGGTCTGATATACCAACTGAGAATATTTTGGTGTCTTGAAAAAGCCCACGTAAAAAAATCTCGATTTGTAAAAAACATATAAATCAATACTACTGTTGAAATCGCAAAAAAAAATCCCACTATTCTATCTAATTTTTTAATTTTCATTCTCTATCTCCATTAATTCAAAAACTTATTTATCTTTTTACAAAACAATTTGTAATGATACTTCTTTTATCTTTCAAGTGTCCCATTCAATAGAACCTTTGCCATTCTCACCACATACAACTCTTCATCTTCATGAACCAGCTTGCTTAGTAATTCGTGAGCCCGAGCCGCATCGCCTTTAATGGTGGCATTCAAGGCTTGATAGTAGATAATTTCTAACTGTGGGTACTTGAATGCGTTCGTCAAAGTTTCGAAGTAGTCGTTACTCTGGTTCGCGATGGTTAAGTCATAGAGAGCCACACTTACTTGTTCGGTTTTCTTGGCCAATGTCTCTTCTGTAATCGTCAGCTCGTTAAGCAGTACATCCAGTTCTTCTCGGCTTAATTCTGGCTGACTCAAAACGACTGAACGAATTAAATAGCTTTCCAAAATATCCTTAAATTGCGGCTTAAGTCCCTCCAATTCCAAAGCTTCTTTGGCTTTCTGAACCGCTGTTTCAAAGTCTCCTGTCATGTAGGCGTAAGAGACTTCTGTCGTTTTTGCATCAATCTGAAGGGCAGCTCTTTTGGCCGTTTTATTGAATTCGATATATTGTTTCCACGATGCTAAATCCAAATCCACATGGAGTAATTTGGCTACAATACCTAGATACCATTTATTGATTAGTTGGATCCCCAATAATAATCCTGCGAAGATTACTAGAACCCCCACTGTTTGAAGAAGCGTATCGCTGATTACCACTGCCACGCAAAGAATCAGAATCATTGCTACAATTCCCGCGCCTCTAGTATATAGTGTGTATTTTTTTCGTACTGATTGGTAATCCATTGTTTCTCCTCCAAACTCTCTCTCATTGCCACTCAAACCTGCTTGTTTCGCTTTCAAGTACGGCAATATCATTTTCAAAATACAATCTGAATCCATTATCTCACGTTCACCATTTTGCTTCAATGGCTTATGGAAGAATATTTGATAACAAGTTTTAATATTTATTCTCATAATACTTACTGATAAAAAACATAAGAACAGGAGAGCACGCTAGCGAAATAGTTAACAACGTTGCAGGTAAGTACGCCTCTACTTCAATACAGATAACTGCAATAATTCCTATTAGGAGCATAAGTACAGATGTCATCGTTGCATTTACTTTATCTCTGATTTTTTCATTTCGTTCATCATTCATACTAATTTTGTAATCACGGTCCTTTGCTAATAGTCTAAGGTGTGTGAGTTGTACATATGAAACAGATACGCTGATGGCAAAAACAAAAGTCAACAGCACTTTGATAGCTCCATTCAAATTAAGAGTCCACGATAGAATCAAACTACAAAGTCCGATTACATATCCTAAATACCAGATTTTATTAGTCTTCATTTTTCATCCTCCTCATAAATAAATACCTCTTCAATCGATACATCAAAGAACCTAGCTATCTTAAATGCCAAGATAATGGACGGGTTGTATCTTCCGTTTTCTAAAGATCCCACCGTCTGCCTTGAAACTTCAAGCGCATTCGCCAGCTCTTCTTGCGTAATTCCTTTTGCTTTTCGAATTTCTTCCAGTCTATTCTTCACATTCAATCACCTCTCTAGATGGAAAGTTTACTTTACATACAATATAATTACTTTTTAGCAAAATGTCAAGTTTACTTTCCATCTAGAAGCCAAAAATACCGGAGACCTTCGACGGGACCCCGGTTTTTGAACAAATCATTTTGACAATCTAACAACTTAGAAATGTTCTATTGTCTCCATAATTTCATACTATTTATGCTTTGTGTCATCTTGATTATATTCATTAATTATATCTACTAAAATTTCTCCCGCCATCAATAACCACTCTCCGGCTTTCTCTTTCCTTATTTGTCTACAGCTTTCACACAGTGTAGAATCCGGATTATGTAAGTTTTTTCCACAATCTGAACAGATACCTTTAATATTTTGCTCTGTAATATCGTTTTCATAGCCACATTTTCTACAAATATGTTTGCTTAAGTTTTTGTCAAAGCCTTGCTGATTATTCAAATATACACCACACTCATCACAAAACCAAAAAATAAAATCATCAAGAAATTCTTCTTCAGTAACCGTACAACCACAATCGTTACAAATCCACGCCTTTCTTGATTTGCTAAACCTTAACTTTTCACCACAAGAAGGACACTCCATCCATCTTTTTATATTCTTTATATAGGCGTAAGTTAATTTATCTTTATTATTCATTTTGATATTCCACCTTAATTGTACTAAATAATAATTTAAGACTATGCTAATAAGTAAATTTTTTCGTTATCAAAACAAATTTGTTCTGTATAATTATAAATTTGAACAATATCTTCCATTTTTTCCACAAACACTTTAGTACCTGGATCTCCTATTGTTTCAAAAGTTTTTACAGCTTTTTGTTCCATACTCTGGGCATTCTTTTGTAAATTGTCTCCTTTATCTAGTAAAAATTCATCTACTGAACCATCTTTTACTATTGGAATGCTTCCAATTAATTTACCCATTGCTTTTCCGGCAGTTCCTAATCCCTTTACGATATTTGCTTCAAGTGCAGATTTACCCATTTTTTCCAATTTGAATGAACATTCATCAAATAATTCTTTGTAGGTATCCGACATTAATTTTATATCCTCTTTAATTCCTGTAACATACTCTTCTTTAAAATTCCCACTTAACATGATTTCCATCATTGAAGCCAATGAAAATGTATATAAGGATAATCGATAATATTGAAACTTTTTCTCTAAATCAGCCAAAGTTGAATTTACCTTATTCTGAGCTACAATAAATTGTTTAGATTTTAGAACTTCATCTACCTTCTTTTGATAGGCATTCATATTTTTTCTTGCAGTTCTTTGAATATCTAAAACTAATTTATGATTACTAGATACAAAGTGTTTATTGTCCCAGTTCATTTTATATTTAGAAATAATATTCATAAGAATTTCAACGTCAGCTTCGATTTCCGCTTCTTTTTCTACTTCTAAAAATTGTAAAATTTGCCTTCCTGTTTCAGAAATCTGTTTTAGTTCTTTTTCAATCGAAAATAACGCAACAGCCATCATCAAAGTAGCTGGGTTAATTGCAGCCGCAGCTTGCTGTGCAGAAGTTGTAAGAGGTGACACTGCTTGAAGTTGCGCAAATTTTGAGCCACCAGTTGCTGTGTGGAAAGCTCCCCAAAAATTACCATTTTTTGCAAGTTTTAAAGAATCTCCCACAGCAGCGTTTGCTAATCGATATAATGTTTCATTAGAACCTGTTAGTTTATTAAGCGCTGGTAACAATGTAGCAACTCCCGTACCAAGTGTCGCTAACCCTGATATAGGCACACTTAGAACTTTATTTTTTTCAATAGTCACTCTTGCTTCTTGCAGTAATCCTTCCGTTAACTCCACCAATTCTACTTCATCATTAACTTTCTCAAGATCACTATTATTTCCAATTTTTATAATTTCACCCATAGTCTTTCTCCTCTGTATTTTTACTTAATAATTTTACTTCGCCTGCTTCTGATTTCAATTTATTTTATAGTTTCCTTACCGAAGACAAATCGACTGTTAGCCTCTCTCTTTGTACTCATCGAAGTATAGGACATCGACTTGCCCCGACCAATCCAAGACGCAGCCAACGAAGTCCACAAGGTCTAATCCCGGCATTTCATAAGTGTCGCCGTCATTGACGCTCCCCGTTGCATCTTCAATATAAGTCACCTTATAGCCTCTGTCTGAAGCGATAATAGCCGAGAATAAGCAACAATATTCCGCGTTCAGTCCCGTAATTACCACTTCGTCCACCGGATGGTTCGCAAGAATTGCCTTCAACTCTTCGCTTTTGAAAATATTTGGGGAGTCTTTTTCTACGATAAAATCCGCATCCGCAGAAAGCTCTTCATCCAGCTCTCCTCGATGGTCGCCCTTGTAAATAATACTCTCCTCAATCTCATCAATATGACGCGTATGAATAATGAGATCCCCGCTCGCTTTAAACATCTCTTGTAACTTCAAAATATTCTCTCTAAGCAGGTCAAAATCCCCTCTAGCTAGCATCCCTTTTTGGCAATCTAAAACAATTAGTGCTTTCACTTATGGTGCTCCTTTAATTTTAATCGGACAACTATGTCTTCGCAACATCCTTTAGTTTAACGATTGAAGCTCTTCTTCCACATATTCCTCTACATCTTCAATCTCTACAAACAGCGGGTCTATGTGGCATAAGAAGTACCAATCTTCGGCGCCTCGTTTTCTGAAGAGAATCGCTTCTCCGTCTTCACTTCCAAAAAAGCTTCTGTCGACTTCATATCCATTGCGTTCTAAAAAGTCTTTTGCCTTGCGATAGTTTGCTTCTCTGGCTTCGACATAGGATTTAACTTCATCGTTATTAACGACATAAGCATCTACTTTTGTAGCTCCTTCAACAACTTTATCGTTTTTAACCGATAGATTTGAAATCTCTTTCCAAATAATGTCCACATTTTCTTCGGGCTCAAACGAAAATCTAGATAAAGGGACAATATTTCCATTGAAGACAATTTCCATATAATCCGGTAAGTGTTTAGGATTCACATACTCCACTTCAAAACCATCTTCGTTTTCTAGAGTATATCCAGGGATTCGAGCGACAAAGGCTTTCCCTTCTTCTAAAGAATCAAACGCGACTAAATCTTTTTTATAATCACCTTGATACAATTCCAATATAACCATCGAGAACCTCCTAAGCTTTTCTTGTATATGGTGCCTTGGGAATGAACCTCATCACGCAACGTTCTTCCTGGCAAATCGCGCTAGTCCTTCTTTCCAGCCCAAGCTACTTTAACTTTTTTGCAACAAATCTTGATGGTCGATGGCCCATTGGATCCAACCTGACCACTCCACCGCCAAGTGAATTTGGTGGTCTTTTACAATAGAATTAGGGCATAGCGCTGGAAACTCGACACAAGTGACCGTCTCAATTCCTTGTTCTACATTACGGAATTGATGTCTCACTCCTCCAATAATGGTCCCGTCTTTTAGTTTCGCTATTCCGACGATTTGATACGGATACTCTTCATCCCGAGGCGTTTGAATTCCCTCTTCTTCGTTAAACTGAATAAAGAATTGCATTGGGAAAGGAGCATTCCCCGTTTTTTCAATGACCTCTAGTTCCTCTTCTCGGGGCACTAAGGCATAATGTTCTGGACAAACGGACAAATTAACTTTCAAATTTTCGGGTGTGTTTAAAAACGTAACGTAATCAATCACCTTGCCTAAAGTTTCTACATCAATTCCTTCTGCATAAATTGTAGTCATAGCCTTTTTTCTTCTTTTTCCGGATAGTTTAGTCGCAATCTTTAGACTGATGTCGCCTAATTTTAGCTGATTCTGAATTTTTGCGACAATCGCATCATATCCTAACTCCACCTTTTTCTCGGTTAACTCTTCACATAATTGTTCCGTTGACGCTTCCCCATCATAAGAAAGCCCCAAGTTTTTATAAACTGAAATTACATGTTTTCTTTTCCATTCTTCCAACGCATTAGCATCAAAAAATTTTTCATTCATTAGAATGTCCATTTTTCTCACCAACTTTCTTTACGTTTAACCTATCTTTCTTCTATAAACCTTTTAAAGAAAATAGAGGCTGCCGCTTCACCCACTACCCTAAGAGTTGCTTATTTACGATACTCCTCTATTTTGTGGCTATGTTCTTTCAGAAGCTGTTTGGAATAAACTTTTTCATCTTTTGAATCTCGAACTTCCCTCCAAAGGATAGCTGCAACGGTTAGCTTGTTCGCATACTGATGGCTACTTTCATCTGAACAAAAGTCTTTTAAAAATTGGTTCCATTGACAAGCCGAATGATCATACTTGGCGTAATCTGACTCTCCATAATAAATTTTAATCATATCTTGAATCGTAAATTTTAAATCATTATCCCTTTTTACTTTTCGCCAAGCGGTTGCCATATCCGCATTGAATTTAAACGGACTGACCCCTGTTACTGCTGAAAAATAATCTCTAAACTTCTGGTTAAAAGAAAACCCACAGTTCAGGAGCGGAGTCTCTAAAGTGATTACTTCGGATTGAGTTTTATGGCTTTTTCTCAAAGATTTCTCTATTTTATTTCCCTGAAAATATTGTTCAATAATAAAAGTCAATTCTTTCTTCGTACCTCTGTACTCTAAACCAAGAGACTTACAAATTTGGGAAAGTTCCTCTCGATACCAATAGTATTGGTTAAATTCTTCAAATGATTTTATCTCTTCAAAACTAGGTCTGTTTTCCGCCAAACTATCCCCTCCATTCTTCAAATCTACGACAGTAACACGAATTCGCATGCCCTCTCAAAGTGTGGTCATACGGCTATATATACGATTATTTGATTACAACAAATTCTTCCCATCGTCTGAGCACATCTTTTAAAGGCTCATCCAAATAGGTATAGACCTTATCCTGAATCCAATCAGGAATTCCATAAGCTGCCTCTGCGATACTTCCTGTGATGGCAGCAAGAGTGTCACTGTCCCCACCAAGAGAAATCGCATTTCGAATCGCATCTTCAAAATCTGTACTCTCCAGAAAGGCAACGATGGCCTGAGGAACGGTATCCTGACACGTTTCATTGAATCGATATGTTGGGCGAATTTCATCCAGCGTTTTAGAAAGGTCATATCCATACTTTTTCTCGATATGTTCCTTAACACGTCTTTTGATTTCCGCAGGGTTCTCGCTACCATCACCACCGCAGAAATAACGGCACATAAAAATCGCATCCACTGTTGCCATTGCGCCTTTGATTCCTTCTGGATGGTTATGCGTCACCTCTGAAGAAAGTTGCGCCAGACGTTTTCCCTCGGACGGCAACTCGCTTGTTGCAGCCTCCATCACCCAAGCGCACGGAGAAACGCGCATCGCAGACCCATTCCCAAAACTATTGTAAGGCTCACGGTTGTCAGTCATAAGCCACCGGTTAAACCTAGCACCGTAATCCGCGTTTGGATACATTCTGCCGTACTTCTTCATGGCATCAATGAAGTCATCCTTCTGTCCGCCATTCATGATCGCTTCCGCCACAGCACAGGTCATCACCGTATCATCTGTGAAAAAACAATCGTCCCTAAACAAGGGAAAATCCTTCGTTTTAATATTATTCCATTCATAAACAGACCCAACAACATCTCCAACAATTGCTCCTAACATAAATATCCTCCTTTAAAAATACCCATTATAAATATCGTTTACTTAAGAATCAGCTCGTACAAGCAACGCCACACACTCCACCTGTGGTAATATTCTGCTTTTATACTAATAAACAAAAGGCAATGAAAATCATTTTAAAATGATACTGTGGAACGGAAAGTTGATCACTTCTTCCAAAAGAAACGACATCCATAACTCCACTTAAAATTACAATTGATAATTCTCTAACATTAACCATCTAATTATAAAATCGTTACTTTCAATAATGGATAAGCTGATTTAAAATTTAAAATCCTTTTCTTTACTAATTCTATTACTAGCCAATATAGTATAAATTAAATGACCTATAAAAATGATGATAAAAATAACATAGCAGCCAGTCTTACAACTTACTACTTTTCATATGATAATTTACAAATGTCTTTCCAGCCACTCGATCTTTTTAAAATCCTTATTGTTATTGTGATCATTTCGATAGGAGTCTTGAGAAGAAGCTTTGTAAATACTTAGATACTGTTCCAGACTTGGAAGACGAAAAGTGATGCCTTCAATCTGAATAAGCTCTATATCCGATTCCGAAACTCCTGCAAAATCAGATAAGGTATCGATACTTCCAAATTCAACACTCACTCGATTCTTTTTGAATTCATGCTCATGAATATCTATTAAGACGTAGCCTAAGTCTTTCATCACTTTCATTATCTTGTCCCAGTCATAAATTCTGAGATGATCAGGTGCTTCCCAACCTCTAGGGTCACCAGGCACATGAATGTCAATGTCAGACGGCCCCCAATTTTCTTTCGTTCTAAACTCCAATCCCAAAGAACCCATCAGTGTCGGTGTAATTCCGACTCGATTTAAATGGAAACAAATGGTTTTAAATTCTTCAAATAAGAGACTCATGTTTACTCTAATCCTTTCATATAAATGTTCGTTATTTCTACTTTATTACCTTGAACAAAATCATCTTCATTTTCTAGAGTATATCCAGTTATTTTGGATATAAATTCTTTTCCTTCTTTTAAGGACCCAAATGCCACTAGATCTTTATAAGAAGGATTTTGATATAATTCCAACATATACATCTCTAGTCCTTCTGATTTTTGAACGATTATCCACATTTCACTAACAAACTTACACACTCAACATGCGCGGTCATCGGGAACATATCCACGGGTTGCACGTACTGTACCTCGTAGCCTCGTTTTTTTAACTGCTAAGTTAAATCACTAATTGTCACCCTCTAGCTGGACCTGTGTATGAGCTAGCAAATCTCCTAGATGCCTTTTATCTTTCCTAAAAATTGCCATTGCCAGTAACAACAATGCAAGTAGGGTTGCTAAAGACGAGAGGATAATGGATATTAGATCAAAATCACTATAGACTCCATGAATAGTTCCCATATGCCCTAATTGCCAAGGTAAAAATTTGATGAAATTTCTAATTAAGCTGGCCTGAATTGTTTTTTTCTGATAGACCAGACGAAGCCCTGCTTTTGATTTCCCAAAACTTCCATTTTTTGCATAATCCAAAAATGTGAAATAAAGCATGATTGGCAGAACACTGATAAAAAATGTAAGAGTCTGTGCCTGAAATTCTGTTTGCATTGGTACACCATTAAAAACAATGTAGTAATAAGTTATAGCGCAAAGAAACAGAATACCCAAGTAAGTTATGATTATAAGATAATCAAATAGTAGTTCGGTTATTCTTTTTTTAACCGAAATAGGATTAATTTCCAAAATCTCCATTATTTTATCCTCCTGTCTAAGAACGTACAAGTAGTGATATCCTCTCAACATGAAATAAGTGAACTTTAAGTATGCCAAGTGAACCTTTCTGTATCTGGACACATAGCTACAAACTGAAATTTACCATTTCTCATCATTACTGAAAATTTTCAAGTTAATCCAAGCAAATTTCTATTTTAATCCTATCCGGATCTTCAAAATAGACTGCATAATGTTCAGCACCACCGGCATATGGATATTGATCATCGTAAAGCAAAACTATATTTCTCTGAATAAGATTCTTCCTAATTTGATCGATTTTATCCTTAGTTTGACAACGGAAAGCAAGGTGATTTAAGCCAATATTACATCTATTGTATTTGTTATTAAGATACTTTTCTTTTGTCTGTACAAAAACAATATAAAATTCGTCCTTTTTATAGGAAAATCCGTCTTTCCATACTTGGAACAACTCAAAACCTAAAACGCTCAGTATCCAAGAATAGAATTCCTTGGTGTTCTCTAAATTACTTACATAAATCTCAATATGATGCATCGTTTCCCCTCCATCTGGTGCTGGAAATATCAATATACTCAATTTTTACTTCGCTGTTGCCTCATCTCGCACAAGCAACGCTATACACTCAACTTGCTCATTATTGTCCAAATCTATATTCAAATCTTCGTCTATGATAGGAAACTTGAAAGTAATTGACTTTAGCCACTGTCCATTAGGCTGCTTCTCTTCATAAATTTGAATTTCAGCTATCAAAGCTTCTATTAACTGATAACTGACCTTCTAATTCTTCAATGAGCTTAAACTTTGTAGAATGACTCTTTCTTAGCTCTTTTTGATAATTCTCTATAAATTCAAATTATCATTTCTCGCTAAATTGATATTTGTTAATTTGTAAATCTTAACAAATACCCGTTTGGATCTTGTATTAAAAACTCTATTTGCGTTTCTTCTATTCCATTAACTTGATATATGTTTCTAGTTAGTTCTCTGTATAATTCTATATTCAAATTCTTCACTAATTGATAAAGTTCTTCAATATTATCGACAGCTATTGAAAAATTTATTCCTCTTCCTAATGGATATACTAGTTCACCTATATTCCAACCA